>NZ_JBHVST010000033.1:0-99915 GCF_042885015.1 Streptomyces sp. NPDC058086
CCTGGCGGCGGGGGGGTTTTTGCCCCCCGCCGGCGTTTTTTCGTGCGCGGGTGCCGCGCGTACACCGCCGGGACCACCCCGGTGTCTCAGCCGAACTGCTGCTCCAGGTCCTTGAGCTTGCGCTCCAGGGAGTCGAGCCGCGGCAGGGCCATCGTGTCGTCCTCCGCGGTGAGATCGACCGTGATCGGGTCACCACTCTTGCGGACGGGCTGAAGGGACGGCCGTGAGCGTACGGGCAGCTCCGGCGCTATGGCAGGCTCCGCGGTGGCCTGCGCGGGAGCACGCTCCACGGTCGTCTCCAACTGCTGCCGACCACCACCACCGCCACCACGGCCGGGCAGGCCCCGGTGACCGCGGCTGAGCGCCTTGAGGTGCGCCCGCTCGACCCGCTCCTCGTTCCGTCGGCGCAGGCGGTTCTGCTCCTTCTGGCGCTTGTCCTCGCGGACCTCCTCCACCGCCTCGTCCAGGGTGCGGACGTTCTCCAGGAGCATCAGCGACCAGGCGCTGTACGTCTCACGGGGCGCGCGCAGCCAGCGGACGATACGGATCTGCGGCAGCGGACGCGGGACCAGGCCCTGCTCACGCAGCGCGGCACGGCGGGTCTGCTTCAGCGCCCGGTCGAACAGCACGGCGGCCGACAGGGACATGCCCGCGAAGAACTGGGGAGCGCCCGAGTGGTCCACACCCCGGGGAGCATGCACCCAGTTGAACCAGGCGGCGGCACCGGCGAAGGTCCACACGAGGATCCGGGAGCCGAGCGCCGCGTCTCCGTGGCTGGCCTCGCGCACGGCGAGGACGGAGCAGAACATGGCCGCGCCGTCCAGACCGAACGGGACGAGGTACTCCCAGCCGTCGGTGAGTCCGAGGTTCTGCTGGCCGAAGCCGACGAGGCCGTGGAAGGAGAGTGCCGCGGCGACCGCGGCACAGCAGAAGAGCAGCACGTAGGAGGCCGTGCCGTAGACGGCTTCCTTACGCCTGCGACGCTCCTCGCTGCGCTCCCACGAGTCGTCGTTGTTGCTGCTCGCGTTCTCCCCGGACCGCTTGCTGCGCGCGAGCACCGCCACCGCCGCCAGCAGTCCCAGGAGCAAAACGGCGCCCGGAAGCAGCCAGTTCAGCGATATGTCGGTCAATCTCATCTGGGGTCCCTTGCATTGGGATAGGGCGTAACGCCCGCCATATTGGCCCACGCCCGTCGACCCTCAGGGGGTTTCGGGGCAAGAGGCCGCCAAGAGAGTGCAAGGGGATGCGCAGGGCGACATTCTGCTCGAACTGCCGCGCGAGGGACGGGAGCTGAGTGCGAATAAGATTACCCGTACGGATGGTTCTACGGAAAGTTCCTGCGACAAGTGAGGAAGTTGTGAAGTGCCTGTCATCTGTCGGGCACCCGTCGGGAGTCTCAATCGGAGTTGATCTTAGAGCACCCGGAGGACCGTCCGTGCGACGGGGTGGGCGCTCAATCCGTCGCGTGGGCCGTCAACTTGGCGATGCGGTCCGTGTCGCAGGTGCGCGGGCAGTTGGCGCAGGTGTCCTCGGGACGCAGGGTGTAGAAGAAGCAGCAGCTCGCCCGGTCGCGGGTGGGCAGGGACTCCCCGTTCGGGCCACTCAGCTCACGGAACGCGGCGGATCCGACGTACGGCCGGGTGGCCCCCGGCAGCAGCAGCTCCAGCTCGCGCAGCGCGCGCCGCTCCTCGCCGAGCAGCTCGGCGACGTACCAGAGACCCTCGACGACCTCGTCGGTCGCCATGCCCCACAGGGCCCGGCCGCGGCGCCGCATGCGCGGGCCGAAGCCGCCGAGGACCGGCTCCAGGTGTTCGGCCGCCGCCGCCCGCACCTCGGCCCGCAGCGCCCCCTCGTCCGGGACGACCCGGGCGCCGGGCAGCAGGGCCGCCGGGTCGCCCGGCAGGCAGGCGAACTCCTCGACCCGGACCGCCATCCGGCCGAGTGTGCGCTGGAATGTGACGCGCTCCACAGGAAGCCGGGGCACCCGGCGCAGCAGGAACCACGGGACGGTGATCAGCAGACAGGCCGGCCACGCGTACCGGTGCAGCCCGAAGCTCGCCACCACGTCCGGGCGCGCCCGCTGTCCGTAGTCCCTGATGATCTGCGCCTCGTCCCAGGCGAGGAAGGTGTCGAGGTCGGCCCCGCCCGCCGCGAGCCCGGCGGCGCCGACCCAGCCGTCGCCCTCCGGGGCCGATTCCTCCTGCCCCAGTTCCCGCACGCTCAGCTCCGGAAAGACCTCGGTCAGCCGGGTGTACGCGTCCGTGACGGCCGAGCGGGCGGGGTGGGCGTCGGCGAGGCCCGGGGCGCCTGTGGCCAGGGCGGGAGCGGACATACGGGTACCCCGCTTCACGATCGTTAAGAGGTTAGGCTTACCTTACCCTCAATATCGGATGTTTGAACTGGGGCCATGTGCGCCTATGGTGCTTGACGGACGGGTAACAACCGCCGCAATGACCCCCAAGTACCACCAAGCCCGGAGGAGGACCCCGTGGAGCAGGCCGGTTCGCTGGGCGCGCGCGGTTCCACCGGGTCGGCGGCCCCGGACATCCGTACGGCGTCCGTCCGTGTGCCCGCACAGGCGCGGGCGGGAGACGTCGAGCGGGAGCGGGGCGTCGCCTCGGACGAGTCCCGGTCCGCCTCCGCAGCCCGTGGCGAGCACACCCACAGCGAGCCGCCCATCCCGCACCCCCGCGTGGAGAGCGCGCGCCCCGTGGTCCAGCGGGCCTCGGTGCGCGGGCAGATCCTCGACGCCCTGCGCACCGCCCTCGTCGCGGGCGAGCTCGCCCCCGGCCAGGTGTACTCGGCGCCCGTGCTCGGCGAACGCTTCGGGGTCTCGGCCACGCCCGTACGCGAGGCGATGCAGCAGCTCGCCCTCGAAGGCGCCGTCGAGGTCGTACCGAACAGGGGCTTCCGGGTCGTCCGGCGAGGGACGCGCGAGCTGGCCGAGCTCGCCGAGATCCGCGCCCTCCTCGAAGTGCCGGTGGTGCTGCGCCTCGCCCGCACGGTGCCCGCCGCGCGCTGGGCCGAACTGCGCCCGCTCGCCGAGGCGGCGACGCGTGCCGCGTCCGCGGGGTGCCGTGCCACCTACGCCGAGTGCGACCGCGCCTTCCATCACGCGATCCTCGCCCTCGCCGGCAACGACCAGCTCGTACAGTTCGCCGACGACCTGCACCGCCGCGCCCAGTGGCCCCTCGCCGGCGGCCCCGTCCCGCGCGGGCGCGCGGACCTCATGGCCGACGCCGCCGAGCACATCGCCCTCCTGGACGCCCTGACCGCCCAGGACCTCCCGGTCGTCCAGTCCCTCGTGCGAGAGCACTTCGCCGACAGGGCCTAGTCCTGTCCGGTACGTCGCCTTCCCCCGACGGACGTCACGGCTCCGTACGTGCCGGGCGACAGGACGCGCCGACGGGAACCCCGACGGCCCCGCACGCGTGTCCCCCGGTACCAGCAGCACACCGGGGGAGAAGAGAAGATGCCCGACCCGTCCTGGCAGGCGATGCAGCAAGCCCAGCAGGCCCAGCAGATCCACCAGAACCACGTACGTCACCACCGCGCGGCACACGACATGGCCCGGGCCCACGCCCGCCACACCGGGCCACCCCACACGCACCGTCCCGTGCCGCACGGCGGCGCCCGGGGCGGCGGCCTGCGCGGCCTCCTGTTCCTGATCATCATCGTCGGGGTCGTGGTATACGTCGTCCACGACCCCGAACTCCGCACCGAGGTGGGGAACTTCGCCCGCAACCTCTTGGCGCACGTCCAGAGCAACTGACCCGGTCCGGCGAACGCGGGGGACTACAGCGACCCTTCAGGGGCGTGGGGAACTGCTGCGCGACCAGCCACGACGAATCCGCAGCCTCCTCGCAACCTCAAGCCGTCGCCGCAGGCGGAGTCAACTGCCGGGCCAGCCAGGTGGGCACACCCCCGAGCAACCGGAACAACCGCCCCGCCTCCGCCCGCAGCCGGGACGCCTCCGGCTCGACCTCGGCATCCGCGAGCGAGGCCAATGCCGGGGCGGTGCCCACCAAGTACCCCAACTCCTCCCGAATCCGCAGGGATTCGGCGAACCCGTGCCGCGCCTCGGCCAACTCCCCCTCCCGCAGGGCGAGTCCGGCAAGGTGCCGCCAGGTGAAGGAGAGCAGAAGCGGGTCGCCCTGGGCGACGGCGCCCGCATGGGCACGCCGGTACGCGGCCCGCGCGGCCTGCGGCGACTGCGCGAGGTTCTCGGCGAGCAGCCCGCGCCGGAAGTCCAGCAGCGCCCGCCCCGGCGCCCCCGGGGCGATCAGCGCGGCGGCCCGTCCGAGCGCGGCCCGCGCCTCGTCCGCCCGGTCGCGCACCCCGAGCAGCGTGGCCGCGTACGCGAGCTGACCGCGCTCACAGGCCGCCGCCCCGCGCTCGTCGTCGCTCTGGGCCACCGCCTCCGCCGTCCGCAGCGCGTCCTCCGCCTCGGCCCAGCCCTGCTCGGTGTACAGGCACCGCTCGACGAGGAGCGAGGCTCTCTGCAGCGCAGGCCCCGCCGTCCCGGGCTGGAGCAGTGCGGCGGCGTCGACCCAGCAGGCGCGTGAGCGCAGCCGCCATACCGCGGTCTGGAGTGGATCGTCCCCTGCGTTCGTTCCGGAACCAGACATGGCGGTATGCGCCACGTTGCCCTCCCCGAGCACGCCATTGAGCTGTTGAGTGGTGGCATCTCAGCACGGATCGCGGTACCCGGCCAAGGGGGTGGGTGAAGGATTTCACAAAGTCGTGGGACTGGTGCGGCACTTGCTGACACACGCAGCACGCACCCGTGACCTCAGCTCATGCGCAACGCCAGGAAGAAGTCGAGCTTGTCCTCGAGGCGGGAGAGGTCCCGGCCCGTCAACTGCTCGATGCGGCCCACCCGGTAGCGCAGTGTGTTGACGTGCAGGTGGAGCCGCGTGGCGCAGCGCGTCCAGGAGCCGTCGCAGTCGAGGAACGCCTCCAGGGTGGGGATGAGTTCGGCGCGGTGGCGGCGGTCGTAGTCCCGGAGCGGGTCGAGCAGGCGCGCGGTGAAGGCACGGCGTACGTCGTCCGGCACGAAGGGCAGCAGGAGGACGTGTGAGGCCAGCTCCTGGTGCCCGGCCGCGCAGACCCGGCCGGGGCGGGCGGCGGCGACCCGGCGCGCGTGCCGGGCCTCCTCCAGGGCGCCGCGCAGCCCCTCGGCCGAGTGCACGGCGGCGCTGACGCCGAGGGTGAGCCGCCCGTCGTCGTTCAGGCCGGCCGACAGCGGGTCGCGTACGGCCTCCAGGAGGGCGTCCGCGAGGACGCCGGACTCGGAGCCGTCGTGTTCCGCGGAGACCGCCAGAAGGGGGACGAGCGCGATCGCCTCCTCACCCGTATGAGCGACGGCGATCCGGTCGGAGTGCTCGGGGCCGCTGGTCAGCGGGTCGACGAGGATCTCCTCCAGGAGCGACTGGGCGACCGGACCGGCCTCGATCTGGCCGCCGTCCCACTCGACGCGGGCCACCACCACCTGCCAGTGCGGTGCGGCGCCGAGCCCGGGCAGGAGCACCGGCGCGGCGACGCGCAGCCGGGCCGCGATCTCCGCGGGGGCCGCCCCCGTCTGCACCAGTTCGAGGACCTCCTGCGCGAGCCGGCGCCGCACCGTGCGCGCCGCGTCCCGCCGGTCCCGCTCGACCGCGATCAGCTGGGTGACGCCCTGGAGCAGGTCGAGCCGCTCCGCGGGCCAGTCCCCGGCGTCCGCCTCGACCGCGAGCAGCCAGTCGGAGAGCACTGTCTCGCGTACATCGCGGGAGGCGGCCGCGGAGCGCCCGGAGGAGCGGATCGGGAAGAGGGAGTAGGTCGTCGTGCCCACGAGCACCCGGTGCGGTCCGCGCCGCCCGGTGCGCGCCGCCGCGAGGTGCTCCGCGGCCAGCTTCGCGGACACGTCCGCGGGCAGCGCGGCCCCGGCGAGCTTCGAACCGGCGATGGGGCGTCCGGTGGGGGAGAGCACCCAGGCCCGCAGGTCCAGGTCGGTGCCGAGCAGGTCGAGGACCACGTCGGGGCCGCCGCCCGCCGGGCCGGACGTCATCATCCGCCGGTGCCGGTCCACCACGGCCGCGAGGTCTCCGGCGCGCTCGCCCGAGACCTGGCGTACGACATGCTCGGTGATCGTCGCGAACGCCACCGACTCGTGCACGGCGAACAGCGGCAGCCGGTGCCGGACGCAGGCCAGGACGAGGTCCTCCGGGACGTCGCCGAGCTCCGCCTCACCGGCGGCGAGGGCCGCGACCCCGGCGGCCGCCAGGATCCGTACGAAGGGTTCGGAGTCCTCGGCGCCGTGCCGCCAGGCGAGGCCGGTGAGGACCAGTTCGCCGCCGGAGAGGTAGCGGCTGGGGTCCTTGAGGTCCGTGGTCATCACACCGCGTACGGTGCGGTCCAGCTCGTCCTCGCCGCCGAGCAGCTTCAGGCCCAGCGCGTCGGTGTCCAGCAGTGCGCGCAGCCGCATTCTCGTCGCCGCCGTTCTTGTCTCGAAATCTACGATGGATCTGAAGGTGAGCAATGGGCGAGCGGGTCCGCGAGCCGTACTCCCTGGTCCCAGCGTGTGCTGGATGTTTCCTGTCGTTTCCATGGGAAAACGAGGAGGTTACTGATGACCTCCGTTCATACGAATCTACAAGATGACCGCCCTGGCCAGCCAACTCCTTCATGGTTTCGGTGACTGACCCCGGTGGAGGACAGCGCGGTGTACTGACCTCACTCCACGTGAACAACTCATGAACGAGCCCGGGCCGCCGCACACGATCTGGCTTGATCAGAACGACCCACGATACGAAGAAGAGAGCCACTCATGGACTTCCTTCGCCCCGCCAGCTGGGAGGAGGCGCTCGCCGCGAAGGCCGAGCACCCCACCGCTGTGCCGATTGCGGGTGGCACCGATGTGATGGTCGAGATCAACTTCGATCACCGCCGGCCCGAGTACCTCCTCGACCTGAACCGCCTCGGCGAGCTGAGCGAGTGGGAGGTCGGCGAGGAGAGCGTGCGCCTGGGCGCCTCCGTCCCGTACACCCAGATCATGGAGAACCTGCGCAGCGAGCTTCCCGGCCTGGCCCTGGCCTCCCACACCGTGGCCTCTCCCCAGATCCGCAACCGCGGCGGCGTCGGCGGCAACCTCGGCACCGCCTCCCCGGCCGGCGACGCCCACCCCGCCCTCCTCGCGGCGGGCGCCGAGGTCGAGGCCGAGTCCGTACGGGGATCGCGGCTGATCCCGATCGACGCGTTCTACACCGGCGTGAAGCGCAACGCGCTCGCGCCCGACGAGCTGATCCGCGCCGTCCACATCAAGAAGGCCGACGGCCCCCAGCAGTACTCCAAGGTCGGCACCCGCAACGCCATGGTGATCGCGGTCTGCGCCTTCGGCCTGGCCCTGCACCCCGAGACGCGTACGGTCCGCACCGGCATCGGCTCGGCCGCGCCCACGCCGGTCCGCGCCAAGGCCGCCGAGGAGTTCCTGAACGCGGCGCTCGACGAGGGCGGCTTCTGGGACAACGGCAAGATCATCACCCCGTCGGTCGCCAAGCAGTTCGCGGACCTCTGCTCCGCCGCCTGCAACCCGATCGACGACGTCCGGGGCACCGCGAGCTACCGCCGCCACGCGGTCGGCATCATGGCCCGCCGCACCCTGACCTGGACCTGGGAGTCGTACCGCGGCGTCGCCGCCCACACGGAGGGAGTCGCGTAATGCGTGTCAATTTCACGGTCAACGGCCGTCCGCAGGAAGCCGACGACGTGTGGGAGGGCGAGTCCCTGCTGTACGTGCTGCGCGAGCGCCTGGGCCTGCCCGGCTCCAAGAACGCCTGTGAGCAGGGCGAGTGCGGTTCCTGCACGGTCCGCCTGGACGGCGTGCCGGTGTGTTCGTGTCTGGTCGCGGCCGGCCAGGTCGAGGGCCGAGAGGTCGTCACCGTCGAGGGCCTCGCGGAGTTCGCCAAGCAGCGTGCGGAGCACGGCGGTTGCGCCACCGGCTCCTGTGGCACCTCGCTGGACGAGGCCAGGCGCTGGGAGTCCAAACCCCAGGACTCCCACACCGGCGAGGGCGGACAACTCTCCCCGATCCAGCAGGCGTTCATCGACGCGGGCGCCGTCCAGTGCGGCTTCTGCACCCCGGGTCTGCTGGTCGCCGCCGACGAGATGCTGGAGCGCAACCCCACGCCGACCGACGCGGACATCCGCGAGGCGCTCTCCGGCAACCTGTGCCGGTGCACCGGCTACGAGAAGATCATGGACGCGGTCCGCCTCGCGGCCGCCCGGCAGTCCGAGGCGGTCTGACCATGGGAACCACGGGTACACCCACCAACCTCACACAGGGCTCCAAGACCAGGGGCGGCATCGGCGAGTCGACGCTCCGCCCGGACGGCATCCTCAAGGTCACCGGCGAGTTCGCGTACTCGTCCGACATGTGGCACGAGGACATGCTCTGGGGCCAGATCCTGCGCTCCACGGTCGCCCACGCCGAGATCGTCTCCATCGACACCGGCGAGGCCCTCGCGACGCCCGGCGTCTACGCCGTCATGACGTACGACGACCTGCCGACCGAGGTGAAGAACTACGGCCTGGAGATCCAGGACACGCCGGTCCTCGCCCACGGCAAGGTCCGCCACCACGGTGAGCCGGTGGCGATCGTCGCCGCCGACCACCCGGAGACCGCGCGCCGCGCCGCCGCCAAGATCAAGGTGGAGTACCGCGAGCTGCCGGTCATCACGGACGAGGCGTCCGCGACCGCGCCGGACGCGATCCTGATCCACGAGGGCCGCGACGACCACCACATCGGCCATGTCCCGCACCCGAACATCGTGCACCGCCAGCCGATCGTCCGCGGCAACGTCGAAGAGGCCGCCAAGAAGGCCGACTTCGTCGTCAAGGGCGAGTACACCTTCGGCATGCAGGACCAGGCGTTCCTGGGCCCGGAGTCGGGTCTCGCGGTCCCCGCCGAGGACGGTGGCGTCGACCTCTACATCGCCACCCAGTGGCTGCACTCCGACCTGCGCCAGATCGCGCCCGTCCTGGGCCTGCCCGAGGACAAGGTCCGGATGACGCTCTCGGGCGTCGGCGGCGCGTTCGGTGGACGCGAGGACCTGTCGATGCAGATCCACGCCTGCCTGCTCGCCCTGCGCACCGGCAAGCCCGTCAAGATCGTCTACAACCGATTCGAGTCCTTTTTCGGGCACGTGCACCGCCACCCCGCGAAGCTCTACTACGAGCACGGGGCGACCAAGGACGGCAAGCTCACCCACCTGAAGGCCCGGATCGTCCTGGACGGCGGCGCCTACGCCTCCGCCTCCCCGGCGGTCGTGGGCAACGCCTCCTCGCTGGGCGCGGGCCCGTACGTCGTCGACGACGTCGACATCGAGGCCATCGCCCTCTACACCAACAACCCGCCCTGCGGCGCCATGCGCGGCTTCGGCGCCGTCCAGGCCTGCTTCGCCTACGAGGCCCAGATGGACAAGCTCGCCGACGAGGTGGGCATGGACCGGGTGGCCTTCCGCCAGCTCAACGCGATGGAGCAGGGGACCGTCATGCCGACCGGGCAGGTCGTCGACTCGCCTGCCCCGGTCGCCGAACTCCTGCGCCGGGTCAAGGCGATGCCGCTGCCGCCGGAGCAGCAGTGGCTCGCGGCCGGCGAGGCGGCCGACGTACGGCAGCTGCCGGGCGGCCTCTCCAACACCACGCACGGCGAGGGCGTCGTCCGTGGTGTCGGCTACGCGGTCGGCATCAAGAACGTCGGCTTCTCCGAGGGCTTCGACGACTACTCGACGGCCAAGGTCCGCATGGAGGTCGTCGGCGGCGAGCCGGTCGCGACCGTGCACACCGCGATGGCGGAGGTCGGCCAGGGCGGCGTCACCGTCCACGCGCAGATCGCCCGCACCGAGCTGGGCGTCACCCAGGTGACCATCCACCCGGCCGACACCCAGGTGGGCAGCGCCGGTTCGACGTCCGCGTCCCGGCAGACGTACGTCACCGGCGGCGCCGTCAAGAACTCCTGCGAGCTCGTCCGCGAGAAGGTCCTGGAACTGGGCCGCCGCAAGTTCGGTACGTACCACCCCGCTTGGGCGACGGCGGAGCTGCTCCTGGAGGGCGGCAAGGTCGTCACCGACGGCGGCGAGGTGCTGGCCGACCTGGTGGACGTGCTCGGCGACGAGGCCGTCGAGATCGAGGCCGAGTGGCGCCACCGCCCGACCGAGGCCTTCGACCTCCGTACCGGACAGGGCTTCGGCCATGTCCAGTACACGTTCGCCGCGCACCGCGCGGTCGTCGAGGTCGACACCGAACTCGGGCTGGTCAAGGTCATCGAGCTGGCCTGCGCCCAGGACGTCGGCAAGGCGCTCAACCCGCTGTCCGTCGTCGGCCAGATCCAGGGTGGCACCACCCAGGGCCTGGGCATCGCGGTCATGGAAGAGATCATCGTCGACCCCAAGACCGCGAAGGTGCGCAACCCCTCCTTCACGGACTATCTGATCCCCACGATTCTCGACACGCCGACCATCCCGGTCGACGTGCTCGAACTCGCCGACGACCACGCCCCGTACGGGCTCCGTGGCATCGGCGAGGCCCCGACCCTGTCGTCCACCCCGGCCGTCCTCGCGGCGATCCGGAACGCGACGGGTCTGGAGCTCAACAGGACGCCGGTACGCCCCGAGCACCTGACCGGCAAGTAACCCTCTGTTCGTCTCGGGCCGTCCCCCGGGTCGTGCACCATCCCAAATCCCGCAGCAACCACCGTGGTTGCTGACGCGGGTGCCCCTGTGAACCTTGGGAGATGGCATCATGACCCAGCAGTCAGTGGAGCCCAGGACCGTCGCCGACGACGCGGGTGCGGGAACCCGCGTCCCGGCCGGGCGGTCCTGGCTCGACCGTTACTTCCACATATCCCAGCGGGGATCCACGGTCGCGCGTGAGGTGCGCGGCGGCGTCACCACCTTCATGGCGATGGCGTACATCCTCCTGCTCAACCCCCTGATCCTGTCCGGCAAGGACGCGGCGGGGCACACACTCGGCCAGAACGCGCTGATCACCGCGACGGCGTTCGCGGCGGCCTTCAGCACGCTCCTGATGGGCTTCTTCGGCAAGGTGCCCCTGGCCCTCGCCGCCGGACTCTCCGTCTCCGGAGTGCTCTCCTCGCAGGTCGCCCCGCAGATGACCTGGCCGCAGGCCATGGGCATGTGTGTGATCTACGGAGTGGTCATCATGCTCCTGGTCGTCACCGGCCTGCGCGAGATGATCATGAACGCGATCCCGCTGGCGCTGAAGCACGCCATCACCATGGGCATCGGCCTGTTCATCGCGCTGATCGGCTTCTACAAGGCCGGATTCGTGCACCAGGGGAAGTCCACCCCGGTCACCCTCGGCCCGGCCGGTGAACTCGCCGGCTGGCCGGTCCTGCTCTTCGCCGCCACGCTGCTCGCCATCTTCATGCTCCAGGCGCGCGGCATCCCCGGCGCGATCCTGATCGGCATCGTCGGCGGCACCGTACTCGCCGTGATCCTCAACGCCCTCGGCGTCATCGCCCCCAAGCAGTGGGCGAGCGGCGCCCCCGAACTGCACGGCAGCGCCGTCTCGATGCCGGACTTCTCACTCTTCGGCAAGGTCGAGTTCGGCGGCTGGGGCGACGTCGGAGTGATGACGGTCGGCATGATCGTCTTCACGCTGGTCCTCGCCGGGTTCTTCGACGCGATGGCCACCATCATCGGCGTCGGCACGGAGGCCGAACTCGCCGACGCGCAGGGCCGGATGCCGGGCCTGTCCAAGGCGCTGTTCATCGACGGAGCGGGCGGAGCGGTCGGCGGGGTCGCGGGCGCGTCGGGCCAGACGGTCTTCGTCGAATCGGCGACCGGGGTCGGCGAGGGCGCCCGTACGGGCCTCTCCTCCGTCGTCACCGGCCTGTTCTTCGCGGCCTGCCTCTTCTTCACCCCGCTGACGGCGATCGTCCCCGGCGAGGTCGCGGCGGCGGCACTGGTGGTCATCGGCGCCATGATGATGATGAACGCCCGCCACGTGGACTGGGCCGACCGCGCCACCGCGATCCCGGTCTTCCTGACCGTCGTCGTGATGCCGTTCACGTACTCCATCACCGCGGGCGTCGCGGCCGGAGTGCTGTCGTACGTCGCCATCAAGATCGCCCAGGGCAAGGCCCGGGAGATCGGGGCGTTCATGTGGGGCCTGACGGCGATCTTCCTCGTCTTCTTCGCTCTGAATCCGATCGAGAGCTGGATGGGCGTGCACTGACACGCCCCTTCCGGTCGACGACCCTCCACGCACCCCCTGTTAAGGAGACCGAGACATGCTGGACATCGCCGAAGAGCTGCACCGGTGGGTCGAGCAGGGACGCGACTTCGCCGTGGCCACCGTGGTGGCCGTCAGCGGCAGCGCGCCCCGCCGGCCCGGCGCCGCACTCGCCGTCGACTCCGACGGCACGGCGATCGGCTCGGTCTCCGGCGGGTGCGTGGAGGGCGCGGTCTACGAACTGTGCCGACAGGCGCTCCAGGACGGCGAGAGCGTCCTGGAGCGCTTCGGATACAGCGACGAGGACGCCTTCGCCGTCGGTCTGACCTGTGGCGGCATCATCGACATCCTCGTCACTCCGGTCCGGGCGGGCGACCTCGCCCGGCCGGTGCTCGGCACCGCGCTGGCCGCCGCCGCGAAGGGGGAGGCGGCGGCGGTCGCACGGATCGTCAGCGGCCCCGCCGAACTGCGGGGTCGCGCGCTGCTCGTCCGCCCCGACGGCTCGTACGAGGGTGGCTTCGGCGCCCATCCCGAGCTGGACCGCACGGTGGTCGGCGAGGCGGGCGCCTTCCTGGACGCGGGCCGTACCGGCACCCTGGAGATCGGAGAGCAGGGCTCTCGTTGCGGAGCGCCGCTCACGGTTCTGGTCGAGTCGTCCGTGCCGCCCCCGCGCATGATCGTGTTCGGCGCGATCGACTTCGCGTCGGCGCTGGTCCGTATGGGCAAGTTCCTGGGGTACCGCGTCACGGTGTGCGACGCCCGCCCGGTCTTCGCGACCGCCACCCGCTTCCCCGACGCCGACGAGATCGTCGTCGAGTGGCCCCACAAGTACCTGGAGCGCACGGAGACGGACGCCCGGACCGTCCTGTGCGTCCTCACCCACGACGCCAAGTTCGACGTCCCGCTGCTGCGGCTCGCGCTGCGGCTTCCGGTCGCGTACGTCGGCGCGATGGGTTCCCGGCGCACGCACCTGGACCGCAACGACCGCCTGCGCGAAGTCGGTGCCACCGAACTGGAGTTGGCGCGCCTCAGGTCCCCCATCGGCCTCGACCTGGGCGCCCGCACCCCCGAGGAGACGGCCCTGTCCATCGCCTCGGAGATCGTGGCCAACCGGCGCGGGGGGAGCGGGGTGTCGCTCACCGGGGCACACACGCCGATCCACCACGACGCGACGTCGGTTCCGGCACGGTGGATCGGGTCGGTGGCCTGAGCGGGGTCGGGGGAGCGCGGGGGTGATGCGGCCGCGGGCCGGCTACTGGGGGGCGGGCCCGGCAGTTCCTGGTCGCCGGAGGTGAGCGCGTCCAGGTCCCGGGCGAACTCCTCGGTGTCCAGGAGCGGAAGGTCCAGTACGTCGGTGGGCAGGCCTGTCGGGCCCTCCGGGCCGAACAGTGGCTGCTCGGTCCAGATGCACTTTCCGGTCGCCGTGTAGCGGGTACCCCAACGCCGGGAGAGCGCGGTGACGAGTTGCAGTCCGCGTCCGCCTTCGTCGGTCTCCGACGCCCGGCGGATGCGCGGCACGGTCAGACTCCCGTCGAAGACCTCGCAGACCAGCTCGGGGCCGTGCAGCAGGCGCAGCCGCACGGGTCCCTTCGCGTGGCGCACGACGTTGCCGACCAGCTCGCTGGCGAGGAGTTCCGTGGTCGGCGTCAGGTCGTCCAGGCGCCAGGTGTGGAGCTGCTCGCGGATGTGGCGGCGGGCCTGCCCGGCCGCTCGCGGGTCCTCGGGGAGCAGCCAGGAAGCCATGTTGTCGTCGGTCAGCGCGTGGAGGCGGGCGATGAGGAGGGCCGCGTCGTCGGCGGTGGAGTGCTCGGCGGGGAGCAGTCCGGCGGTGACGGTGTCGCAGAGGCGCTCCAGGTCGGCGGCCGCGTCGCCGGGACCCTCGTGTGCGGCCCGCAGCAGCCGGGCGAGTTCGGCCATGCCGTCGTCGATCTCGCGGGTGGCCGACTCGACCAGGCCGTCGGTGTAGAGGACGAGGAGGCTCCCGTCCGGCACCGTCATCTCGAAGGTCTCGAAGGTCTCGAAGGTCTCGAAGGGCGGCTCCGCCGCGCCGAGCGGCGGATCGGGGGCGTGTTCGGGGAAGTGCACACTGCCGTCGGGGTGGACCACGGCGGGCGGTGGGTGCCCGGCACGGGCGACGGAGCAGATCTGGGTGGTGGAGTCGTAGAGCGCGTACAGGCAGGTGGCGTAGGACTCCTCGGCCATGCCGCCGACGATGTCGTTGAGGTGGCTCATGATCTCGTCGGGGGGAAGTTCGAGGTCGGCCAGGGTGTGCACCGCTGTGCGCAGCCGCCCCATGGTGGCCGCCTCGGGCAGCCCGTGGCCCATCATGTCACCGACGACCAGGGCGACCCGACCGCCGGAGAGCGGGATGATGTCGTACCAGTCGCCGCCGACGTCCATGCCCTGTCCGGCGGGAGGTAGCGTGCGGCGGCGGTGCACGCGGGCAGTTCGGGCAGGCGGCTGGGGAGCAGGCTGCGCTGGAGTTCCTGGGAACGGGTGTGTTCGGCGTCGTAGAGCCGGGCCCGCTCCAGGGCCTGTGCGACCAGCGCGCTGGTCGTGGTCAGCAGGGTGCGCTCCTCGTCGCTGAGACGGCGCGGCCGGTCGAAGGAGACCACGCACACCCCGAATGTGTGCCCGGACACGGTCAGCGGCATGAACGCCCAGGCCTGCTTGCCCGCCTGGGGCGGCCGGGCGGCGAGTTCGGGGTAGCGGGCCGCGTACTCCGCGCGTGAGGAGAGGAACAGCGGCGTGCCGGAGCTGATCGGGTCCCAGACCGGGTCGCGGGCCACCCGCGCACGGCCGTCGATCGTGTCGAGGAAGGCGGGCGGATAGCCGACGGCCCCGACGTTGTAGGCCCGGTCGCCCTCGATGGCCTGCACCACGAGGCCGGTGGCGCCGAACGGCGGCAGCACGCGCTGCGCGACGGCGTCCACCACGTCCCGGGAGGTCGTCGCCTTGGCGAGGGACGCGGTCAGCTCGGCGATCCGGGCGGCGCGCTCGGACGCGGCCCGCTCGGCGGCGGCCCGTTCGTCCTCGTGCCGCCGAATCCCGGTGACGTCGGTGAAGTAGAGGGTGAGGCCGTCGGGTCCCGGGACCAGCCGCAGGTGGAGGCGGCGCCCGGTGTCCGGAGTGTCCATGTCGAAGCCGACGGGCTGCTGCGCGGCGGCGGCCTCCCGGCAGCGCTTCTCCAGATCGGGGACCTGCCGGACGGAGGGAAGCTTCCACAGGACGCGGCCGAACAGCTCCTGCTCGGAGGAGCCCAGCATGCGCTCGGCCGCCAGATTCAGGAAGGTGATCCGCCAGCGGTCGTCCACGGCGAGGAAGCCGTCACTCATGTGGCGAAGAGCCCGGCTGAGCGCGTCGCGGGCGGAGCGGGACTCGTTGCTCTCCCAGCCCACGCCGATCATCCGTACGGGTTCGCCCTGAGCGTTGTAGGTCGCCCGGGCGCGGGCCTGGGTCCATCCGTAGGTGCCGTCCAGGCGACGCACCCGGTACTCGGCCTCGAACACCGTACGGTCCCGGAGCGCCTTCTCCGCCGCCCCCAGAGTCGGCGCCAGGTCGTCGGGGTGGACGATCCTCATCCAGTTCTCGATCCTGCCGGTGAACTCGGCCGGCCTGGTGCCGTAGAGCTCAAGGGCGGCCTCGTCCCAGACCAGCTCGCCGGTCTCGACGTTCCAGTCCCACGAGCCGACCCGGACCTCCTGCAGAGCCTGCCGCAGCCGGTCACCGCTCAGTTCCTCCCGGGGCGGCCGAGCGGGCGGCGGTGCCTGCTGCATGCGCTCCTCGGTCCAGGTGATCACGGCCTGCAGGAAACCCCACTGCTCGACGGTCGGCTCCCCCTGCCCGCCCGTCACCACGGTGAGCGCGCCGATACCGCGGTCGCCGCTGAACACCGGCACGGCCGCCAGCCCGGTCCCGGGCCATGAGACCGCGCCGGATCCGGCGGAGCCGGGCTGTTCGCCGGATCCCGGCGAAATCCACACGCCCCGGCCCTGGTACAGGGCCCGGGCCGGGGCCAGCGGGCCTTCCTGGTCGATGATCTCCCAGGGCCGGGTGAGAACCGCGGGAAGACCGCTCGCCGACACCAGACGCAGCGCGGACATGGGGCCCCGCAGATGGATCATTCCCCCCAGGGCACCCAGCTCCCCCATCGCGTGCTGGAGCGCCAGCCGGAAGATCTCACTCTCCGTGACACCAGAGTCCACCGCGCTGAGCAGAGCCAGCCGTGTATTCATGATGTAAAGCCTACAATTACCCCGTTTCCTGCATGGGTATGCGACCCGCCCGCGGGCACGGAGCGTCATGATTCCGGCCGCAGCAGCCCTTCCACCGCTCGCCCGAACATCCACCGTCCCGCCCACCCCAGTGGCCGGTCGAAGAACCGCGGCAGCGACCGTACGGTCAGATCCTCCCGCCAGAGCACCCGCGACCCCCCGCCCGCCTCGGGGCGGACCTCGATCTCGGCCCACCCCGTGACGAACGTGCCGCGCTTGACCAGCCGGCACCTCCCCGCGCCCCCGTCCCGGGGCGGTCGCCAGGTGACGACCTCCATGGGGTCGTCGAAGGCCAACGGGCCCACCCCCGACCGGGCGACGAACACCGTGCCCGCGCTGGTCGGCGGCGGGGTGCGCACGGTGACCCGGGTCAGCGGGACGACGGCGGCATGCCGGTGCCAGTCGGTAAGGCGACGCCAGCTCTCTTCGACGGGAGAGGGGGACGCACGTTCCAGCTGGAAGAGGACCACGGTCCGATCGTAGGCGGCTGAACGGCCGCGCTACCGGATCACCCGACGACGCACGGAAGGGGTCGTGCCGGTACGTCGCAAGCCCGTCGCTTACGTTCGGATCGAGCAGCGGCTCGCTTGCCCGGCCCACGCCTGATCCAGCGGCGACGGGCTCGACGTACCGGCACGGCCCCGACCCACCCACGACCCCGCGGGTCAGCGCGGCGCGGCCGCGTCCGGCTTCCGGCGGTGCCGCCCCACGTCATAGAGCTGTCCGAAGTACGGACCCTCCACGTCGGTGGCGTCGAGCGCGGCCAGGATCTCGTCCCCGCGGGGATCGTCGCGCAGGGCCAACTGCACGGCCGCGGTGACCCGTACGTCCTCCGTCTCGTCGGTGAGGCATGCCGCGAGCGCGTCCGAGACCTCGGAATCCGCGGGCGCGGAGACCAGTGCGGCGCAGGCCCCCCGGCGGACCTCGGCCGCCGCGTCCCGGGTGCACGCGAGGACCGTGGCCAGGGCGTCACGACGCCCGGCGTCGACTCCGTACCGCAGACCGAAGACCGCCCACCCCCGGACCCTGCTGTCGGCATGCCGGGCGAGGTCGTGCAGAGGTGGCTCGGCGCGGGGATCCAGGGCGCCGGACAGTCCCGCGGTCAGGGGCCTCAGCACGCGCGGATCCGGCTCACGCGCGGCCCACGGCAGGAAGAGATCGACCAGCGGGGCGTCGAACGGTGCCTCGTCGCTGTAGTCGAAGAGGTTGAACAGCCGGAGCACTTCCGCGCCGAAGTACCGCTCCAGCGGATCCTGCCGGTCCCGCAGGGCGGCGGACATGTCCCACGTGGCGCGATCGCGGCGCTGCTGGAGGACATCCGTCGTCACCCACCAGATCTCGTGGTCGACGTCCGGTACGGCCAGCGCCCTCGACAACAGCTCGGTGAACGAGGTCCTGATCCCGTACCGGGGCTCCAGCGCCGTCAGGATCGCGCTGTGCCCGGTGCGGACCCTCAGGCCTCCCAGCGTCAGCTCCTCGACGCTCACCCCGTGCTCGTCACGAGCCGTCTCGCGCCGCACCGTTCCCGCCGAACCGCTCCTGCGGCGCAACTCGGCCACGGCGCCCGTCTCGTGCCAGGACCGGGCCAGTGCCAGGGCGTCGCGTCCCTCACGGTCCTTGTGCCACAGTTGCGCCCCATGATTGATGAGCGCGTCCACGATGTCGGAGGCGCCACGGTCGACCGCCCGCAGTAGCGGGGTCTGGCCGTCCACGACCCGGTCCAGCCGGGCATGGCGCATGAGGACCTCGACAGTGGCCAGGTCGAAGCCGTCCACCGCCAGGCAGAGCGCGGGCGTGCCCCGGTCGTCGACGGCGTCGGGGTCGCCGCCGGCGTCCAGGAGTGCCGTCACCGCCTTCACGTCCCCACTCCGCACCGCCGCCGTCAGTGACTCCCCGCCCATACGCCCCCGCTTCCCTCGTCAAAGCCCCGCCCCCACGGCACGAGGCCGACAGCACGCGATGCTAACCGCGCCGCTCGCCCGACCGCCCGTCGATTTCGGTCCGGCCGCGGGCAACTCCCGCTCGCGCTGACGCTGTTGACACACAGTCCGCCAGGCACCAGGCTATCCGGGGAGTGCTCCCCGCTTCCCCTGTGTCCCCCCATGATCCACCGGTCGCCCGAGGTGCCGGGGGCCTCGATGGCCGACCGGTCCACAGAGCAGGAGTTCACGTGCCGGACCAGCCCCACGTCATCGACCCCGCGGGCGCCGACCTCCACGGCGAGGCGGATCTGCTGCGCGACCGCGGCGCCGCGGCCCTCATCGAACTGCCGGGCGGGATACGGGCCTGGGCGCCCACCCAGTACGAGATCCTCAAGCGGCTCCTGGCCGACGACCGGGTCTCCAAGGATCCCAACCAGCACTGGCCCGCCTGGATCGGCGGCGAGTACCGCGAGAGCTGGATCACCCTCTGGGTCGGCGTGACCAACATGTTCACCGCGTACGGCGCCGACCACCGCAGGCTGCGCAAACTTGTTTCGCCCGCGTTCACCAAACGCCGTACGGACGCGCTCAAGCCCCGTATCGAGGAACTCACCGCCACGCTGCTCGACCGGATGGCCGAGGCCCCCGACGGGCCAGTCGACCTCCGGTCCGCCTACGCGCACCCGCTGCCGATGCAGGTGATCTGCGAGCTGTTCGGCCTGCCCGAGGACCGGCGCGCCGACACCGCGCGCCTCATCGAGGCCAACATGGACACCACCATCACCCCCGAACAGGCCATGGCCACCTACCGGGAGATCCACGAACTGCTCGCCGGACTGGTCGCCGCCAAGCGTGAGCAGCCGGGCGACGACCTGACGACCGCCCTGATCGCGGCACGCGACGAGGAGGGTTCGCAGCTCTCCGAGAGCGAACTGATCGACACCCTCCTCCTCGTCATCGGCGCGGGCCACGAGACCACGGTCAATCTGATCGGCAACGCGGTCCACGCCCTGCTGACCCACCCCGAGCAGCTGCTGCGCGTACGCAACGGCGAGATCCCCTGGAGCGAGGTGATCGAGGAGACCCTCCGCTGGGCCCCCTCCATCGCCAACCTCCCACTGCGGTACGCCGTCGAGGACATCAAGCTCCCCGACGGCACGCTGATCGCGCGGGGCGACGCGATCCTGGCGACGTACGCGGCGGCCGGCCGCGACCCCCTGCGGCACGGCGAGAGCGCGGGCCGATTCGACCTCAGCCGCGCGGACAAGGAGCACCTCGCCTTCGGCCATGGCGTCCACTACTGCATCGGCGCCCCGCTGGCCCGTCTGGAGGCGTCCCTCGCGCTCCCCGCGCTCTTCGCCCGCTTCCCCGACCTGAGCCTCGACGACACCCATGGTCCGGCCCGCCTCGCCGAGTCCTTCATCGGCCACGGCTACCGGGTGCTGCCGGTGCGGCTGAGCTGACACGCGGCGGTCAGGGTCGGTCAGGGGCGGTAGACGGTACCGGGCTTCGCCTTCCCCGGCGCCAGCAGCCCAACAGGGAGAAGGTCGCCGGGACCTGCTTCTCCTTGAGGACGTCGAGGAGCTTGGCCGAGTTCTCGCTCGGCCCGGCGTCGAAGGTCAGCGCGATGCACTTGGCCTCGCGGCAGTCCACGGTCCCGAACTTCGCCGGGACGCCGGCGGCGGCCGCGCACCCCACTCGTTGTGCACCGCCATGCGGTGGGTGTTCACGTCGCAGAAGCCCGCCAGGTCGACGCGGTCGCCGTGGGAGCTGGTCGGCGCCTCGGTGTAAAGCTGGGCGCGGGCGCCGAGGCTCACCTCGGCGCAGCGGCGACGGCGCACGGGGGCGTCCGGGGTCATGCGGTCTCCGTTCGTCCGGATTCGGGCGGCGGCCTCTTCGCTCTCCGGTCTTCCCGTAGATCGGAGAGCGGGTCTTGTAGAGACATCCGCGCATTACCTAGGGTCGCTCCTGGTGCAAGCGCTTTCTGGAAGGGAGGGTCACCGGCAATGGCGCTCACCGCGATCGACGTGCGGGACCGCACACACGTAAGAGACCGCACAGACGTAAGAGACCGGGCAGACGTAAAAGACACCTCCCTCGACCACAGCGACGTGGAAGAACGGCGCGACCCCTCTCAGGAGCCCCAGTGACAGCCCGCAAGACCTTCCTCGCCGCCCTCGCCGACACCGGTGTCCCCCTCGACACCGCGTTCGTCGAGCTGCTCACCGCGACCGCCGAGACCAGCGCCAAGGCCGTCCTCGACGGGTACGCCGCCGATCTCGTCGAACTCCGTGACGGCGGCGAGGCCCGCGCGGCCACCCGTTCGCTGCGCACCCTCGTCTCGGTGTACGTGCACGAGGGCTCGGCGTACCACCATTCCGCCGCGCTCCTCGGCCCCGCCGCCGAACTCGCCGACGCGCTCGCCGAGGAGCAGTACGACAACGGGCTGTGGGAGCACGGGGCCGACGGCAATCCGGCGGACACCGCCTTCTCGATCGTCGACCTCAACCTGATCCACCATCTGCTCGACGAGGACGCCCACGAGCCGACCACCGGACTGCGGGCGACGATCGAGCGGATCCTGCGCCTGGCGGGCCCCTCCCTCGCCACCGGCGGCGTCCACACCGCCAACCACCGCTGGCTGGTCTGCGCGGCCCTCGCCCGCATCCACGCCCGCTGGCCCGACCCCGCCTACCCCGCGCGCATCGAGACCTGGCTCGCCGAGGGCATCGACCAGCTGCCCGGCGGCGAGTACAGCGAGCGCAGCCCCAACTACTCGGCCGCGGTGACCAATCCGGCGCTGCTCGTCCTGGCCCGCCACTACGGACGTACGGACCTCTACACGAACGTACGCGACAACCTGGCCGCCAACCTGTACGTCATCGAGCCCAACGGCGAGGTGGAGACGGTCCATTCGCGCCGCCAGGACCAGACGAGGATCCGGCACCTGCCCGAGTTCTGGCTCCAGTACCGGGAGATGGCGCTGCGCGACGGCGACGGACGCTTCGCGGCGGTGGCCGCGCTGCTCCAGGAGCGCGGCACCGGCCAGACCTTCGGCGAGACCCCGATCGGCGAACGGCTCGCCCAGGTCCTGGACCGGCCGGAGCTGGCCGCTCCCCTGCCCGAAGTGACCTCCCTGCCCGACGACTTCGAGCACCACGACGACAGCTGCCGCCTCGTCCGGGTCCGCCGCGGCACGCACACGGCGAGCGTCTTCGGCGGAACCGACTTCCCGGAACTGCGCGCCATCTCCTCCGGCCTGTCCACCAACACGACCTTCTTCAAGATGCGCAAGGGCGCGGCGATCCTCGACTCGCTCCGGCTGGCCCCGCAGTTCTTCGCGCTCGGCCACTTCCGGGCGGAGGGACTGGAGCGCACGGACGACGGCTGGCGGCTGCACGCCGAGGTCCGCGGCGCCTTCCACCACCCGCTGCCCCCCGAGCACCGCCGCCCCGACGGCGCCTACCCCCTCACCGACGACAGCCGTTTCTGGTCCGCGATGGACTTCCCGCACCGCCCGAAGGAGTACCGCACACTGCGCACCGAAGTCCTGGTCCGTGAGGTCGGCGGCGGAGCGTGGGACATCTCCTTCGACCTCTCCGGCGAGGGCTGCGCGAGCCCGCTCGCCCTCGAACTCTGCTTCCGCCGCGGCGGCACCCTGACCGGGGACGGCCTCGAACCCGTCCCCGGCACCCCGGACACCTTCCAACTCGTCTCCGGTGAGGCCACCTACACCGTCGGCACCGACCACATCACCTTCGGCCCCGGCAACGGCAAGGGCGGCCGCAGGCCGGCGGTGGTCGACGCGGGCGAACGCTACGCCTGGCTGAACGGCTCCCTGACTCCGAACGGGGTGCGGGTACTGATCACGGGGCGCTCACCGCTGACGTACCGGTTGACGCTGAGGTGAGGTTCGAGAAGGACCGTGGCCCCGCGGTCGGAGAGCGACGGATGCCGAGTGGACTGATCGCGCTGGCACTCGGCGGGTTCGGCATCGGTCTGACCGAGTTCCTGATCGCCGGGCTGCTGCCGCAGGTGGCGTCGAGTTTCGCGGTGTCCGAGGCGGCCGCGGGCCGGCTGATCTCCGGGTACGCCTTGAGTGTCGCGATCGGCGCGATCGTGCTGACCGCGGCGACGACGCGGTTGCCCCGCAAGCAGGTTCTGGTCGGCCTGGTGGCGCTGTTCGTCATCGGCAACCTGCTGTCCGCTCTCGCGCCGAGCTATCCGGTGATGCTGCTCGGGCGGATCGTCGCCGCGTTGTGCCACGGTTCGTTCTTCGGTATCGGCTCGCTGGTCGCCCGCAGTCTGGTCGCGCCGGAGAAGAAGTCCCGCGCGGTGGCGGTCATGTTCGCCGGGCTGACGGTCGCGAACGTGCTGGGCGTGCCGTTCGGCGCGCTGGTCGGCGAGCGCTGGGGCTGGCGAGCGGCCTTCTGGGCGGTCACCGGAATCGGCCTGCTCGCACTGGCCGGAATCGTCGCCCTCGTCCCCGCCGGTGCGGGAGAGACACGGCCACCGACGGTGACGGGCCGCTCGGACCCGACACCGGCCGGCGGCCTGCGGGCCCAGTTCCGTGCGCTGCGGTCCTGGCAGGTCTGGCTGACCCTGACGGCCACCGCGCTCGGCTACGGCGGGATGTTCGGCGCGTTCACCTACATCGCCTACACGTTCACCGAGGTCGGCGGCTTCTCCTCCGGGGATGTCGCCTGGCTGCTGATGGTGTACGGCGTCGGCCTGGTCGTCGGGAACCTGGTCGGCGGGCGCGCGGCCGACCACGACCGCGACCGCGCCCTGGTCGTCGCTCTGCTCGGACTCGCCATCACCCTGGCCGTGTTCGGTCTGCTCGCCGGCAGCGGCACCGCGTCGGTGATACTGGTGTTCCTGATGGGGCTGTTCGGGTTCGCCGGTGTGCCGGGCCTAATCACTCGCGTCACCGACTTCGCCCACGGGGCGGCGCTCGCCGCCAGTGCCAATGTGTCCGCGTCCAACATCGGCAACGCGCTCGGCGCCTGGCTCGGGGGACTGGCCATCACCGCGGGCCTCGGCTACACGGCGCCGCTCTACGTCGGCGCCGGCATCGTCCTGATCTCCGTCGTCGTCATGGCCTTCGCCGCACACCAAGCCGCGAGCGGACCTCGTTAGCACTCACGACGGGGGCTCGGCGGCCAGGAGTTGGGTGGCGGCCAGTTCGCGGTAGAGGTCGTCGTCGTCGACCAGGGAGTGGTGGGTGCCCACGGCGCGGACGTCGCCGTGTTCCAGGACCACGATCTGGTCGGCGTCGGTGACCGTGGACAGGCGGTGGGCGATCAGAAGGACCGTGCAGCGGCCCGCCGTGCGGGCGACGAGTTCGCCGAGGGCCTGTTCGTTGCGGGCGTCGAGCTGGGCCGTCGCCTCGTCGAGGAGAAGTACCTGGGGGCGGCGCAGCAGGGCGCGGGCGATGGCGAGGCGCTGGCGTTCGCCGCCGGACAGGGTGACGCCGCGTGGGCCCACGGGCGTGTCCAGGCCCTGGGGAAGGCGGGCGAGGAGGCCGTCGAGACGGGTGACGGCCAGCGCCTCGGCCAGTTGCTCCCGGGTGGCCGAGGGCGCCGCGTACAGGAGGTTCTCGCGGAGGGTGCCCGCCATCACGGGGGAGTCCTGCTCGACGTACGCGATCCGGCGCCGGACCTCGGCGCGCGGCAGGGCCGCGATGTCCTGGTCGCCGATCCTGATCGTGCCCGCGGTCGGCTCGTAGAAGCGCTGGAGGAGGGAGAAGAGGGTGGTCTTGCCCGCGCCCGACAGACCGACCAGCGCGGTCCGGGTGCCGCCGGGGACGGTGAAGCTCACGCCGCGCAGGGCCGGGGCGCGGCCGGGGTAGGTGAACTCGACGCCGGTCAGTTCGACGGCCGGTGGTGCGGCGTGGGCGGGGGTGTGCGCGGGCCCGGTCGCGTCGATGTCGTCCTCGACCGGCAGCGCGCCCGCCTCCTGGATCCTGCCCACCGCGCCCAGCCCCTGCTGGAGTTGGGCCGCGCCACCGACCAGCTGTGACACCGGGCTCGCCAGGAAGAAGACGTACAGGAGGAAGGCGATCAGTTCGGAGACCGACATCGAGTGATGGGCGACGAAGGTGCCGCCCACGCCGAGCACCACCAGGAACGCGGTCTGGATGGCGGCGCCGCCGACCATGGTGACGAGGGCGCTGTAGCGGGCGCCGACCAGTCCGGCGGCGTACGCCTCGTCGACCGCGTCCTCGGCGGTGCGCGTCTCGCGGTCCTCGGCGCCGTTGGCCTTGACCGTACGGGCCGCGCCGAGGGTGCGGTCGAGTACGGCGCCGACCGCTCCGACGGACGCCTGGGAGCGGGCCACGGCCGCCTTGATCCGGGGAAGGATGACGGTGATCACGACTCCGACCATCGTCAGCACCAGCAGCGTGACGCCGAGCAGACGCGCGTCGAGCGTCGCCATCATGAACAGCGCCCCGGCGAAGGTCAGGGCGCCGTTGACCGTCATGATCAGGCCCTCGGTGGCGGCGCTCTTGAGCAGTGTGCTGTCGGAGGTGACGCGGGCTATCAGGTCGCCGGGGGCCCGCCGGTCCAGCTCGGCGACCCGCAGCCGGATCAGGCGGTGCACCAGACCGCGCCGCACCTCCCGCACCACCCGCTCCGAAGTCCGTTGCTGGAGCCAGGCGTTGACACCGGTGAGCAGGGCGCCCGCGACCAGGAACGCGGCGAGCAGCGCGACCGGCGCGACCACACTGCCCCCGCCGTCGAGCCGGTCCAGGATTGCCTGCGCGAACTTCGGCTGCACCAGCCCCGACACGCTGGCCAGCAGAGTGAGCGCGAGGGAGAGCAGCAGCACGCGCCAGTGGGGCCGGGCGTAGCCGAGGAGGGCGGCGAGCGAGCCGGTGGGCGGGGGCGGCGCGGCCGGTTCGGGTTCTGGTGTGGTGTCGGTCGGGGTGCCGGGTCGCCGTTGCGGGGTGGGCACGTCCGCCCGCTCGGCGGAGGGCGTGTCCGCGCTGGGCGTCAGGTGGCGCGACCGCGGGTCCGGACCGCGCGTCTTGGACGCCGTCGGGCCGTGACCCTGGACGTGGGCGGTGCCCCGGGCCGGGTCGGGACGATGGCCGTCGGCCGACGGCCGGTGCTCGGTCGTGCCGTTGTCGTTCATGCGCCGCCTCGTGCCCGCGGCACGGCCGACTCGGCCGGCAGTGTGTCGAGGCGGGCGGCGGCGGAGGCGCTGCCGCCCGCGGCGCGGAAGGACTCCCCGACGGCCTCGGCCGCCTTCCGGTGGCCCCCGGCCGGGTCGAGGACCGTCTCGACCGCCGCACGGATCCTGGCCGCGTCGGCGCGACCGAACCGCAGCCGTACCCCGGCGCCCGCGTCGACGACCTGCCCGGCGACGATCGGCTGGTCGTCCCGGATCGGCGCCACGACGAGCGGGACACCGTGCCACAGCGCCTCGCACACGGTGTTGTGCCCGGCATGGCAGACGACCGCGTCGAGCCGTGGGAGAAGGGCGAGTTGGGGGACGTGGGGACGCAGGAGGACGTTGTCGGGGACCGGGCCCTCGACGAGCCCGCCGGGGTCGACGAGCACCGCCCGCAGCCGGCCCGCCAGTCCGCCCAGCCCCTCCACGGCCGCGTTCAGGAATCGGGCCCCGGCGTCGTTGTTGGCCGTGCCGAGGCTGACCAGGACGGTGGGCAGAGGCGAGGCGTCCAGCCAGTCCCAGGGGAAGTCGTCGCCGCTCGCGGGGCGGGCGGCGACGGACGGGCCCACCAGCCAGACCCGGTCGGGCAGTTCGGCCGGGCCGAGCAGCGCGCGGGTGGTGTACGCCAGGACGCCGTGCGGGGAGAAACGGGGGTCCGCCGAGCCGGCCCCGCCGCAGATCCGGTTCCGCAGCTGGGCCAGCAGCCCGTCCAGCCACGCCGCGACCTTCGGCATACCGGCCAGCGGGTCGACGAGTTCGGCGGAGGTGGTGGCCGAGGTCACCCAGACGCGCCCGAGGGACTCGGCGACCAGCGCACCCGCCACCGCCTGCTGGTCGCAGACGACGACATCGGGGTCGTACGCCTCGATCGCCGCCCGTACCCCGGGCGCCATCGCGTCCGCCAGCGGGACGAGGAAGCTCTCCCAGAGGAACTGGAACGCGGCCGGCCCCTTCAGGTCGGCGGGCCGGGACAGCCCGTCCTCGGGGAGGGCGCAGGGGAAGACGACGGCGTCGGATCCGACGAGACCGCGGACGAGTTCCCGGTGACCCGCCCACGCGATCTCGTGCCCGCGCCCGGCGAGTGCCGCCGCGGTGCCCACGGCCGGGTTGACGTGCCCGACCAGCGGCGGCACCACGAACAGGAACCGGCCCATCTAGCGGGCCTCCCGCAGCGCGTGCGCCTCCTGGCCGAGCAGCAGCCAGTCACGCACGAGGGCGTATGTCTGTTGGGTGGCCTCCACCAGCACCGAGTGGCCGAGATCGGGCAGGACGACCGTACGGCAGTGGGGGAGCGAGGCCTCCAGCATCCCGGTCTGCGCCGACAGCTTGGACGCGCCGCCGAAGATGGCGAAGACCGGGCAGCGGATCGCGGACAGGTCCTCGTCGAGGAGGGCGCTGAGCGGGATCTCCTGGGCGAGCGCGGTCTCATCGAGGACCCGGCCCGCCGCCCGGAACGGCCGGGCGTTGCGCTCGCCCGGGTTCTCCCGCAGCCACTCGGTGACCTCCTGGATCACCAGTCCGCCCTGCTCCCCGACCAGGCCCTCGTACATGTTCTTCGCCCAAGCCCGGGCCGGCGGTTCCGCCTCGATGGCGATCACGCTCGCGACCCGCTCGGGGCGGGCGGCGGCCATGGCGTACGCGACGGCGCCGCCGAAGGAGTTGCCGACGAGGTGCACCGGGCGGTCGATCGCCAGCGCGTCCAGCAGTCCGTCGAGGTCGTCGACGAAGTCCTCCATCCGGTAGCCGGTCGGCGGCCGGGAGGTCTTGCCGTGCCCGCGCAGGTCGTACATGACGACGTCCAGGCCCTCCTCGGCGAGCCGCGGCGCGAGGCTGAAGTAGTAGCTGGCGAGGCTGTCGATGAGCAGGCCGTGGATGAGGACCGCGACGGGGCGCGGGGAGCCGCTCTCGTGGCCCAGCCGCTGGACGTGTACGTCGATCCCGTTCACCCGCATCGTCGCCATGTCAGCCCACCTCCGCGACGGCCAGTGAGTCCACGACGTAGCCGACGAGATCGCCGACGGTGAGCGCGATGATCTCCTCCAGCCCGCGGTCGGCTATGAACGCGGCGAAGTTGACCCGCTCGCCGTAGAACTCGCGCAGTTGGGCGGAGAGGGTGACGAGGTCGATGCTCTCCAGCTCCAGGTCGTCGTGGAAGGACGTGTCGAGGCTGATCTCGGAGTCGTCGAGCCCGTACTCCTCCAGCACGGTGCGCAGGATGGCCGAGATGTCGGCGAGCGCGGTCGCCGCGTCGGGCGCCGAGGTCCGTCCCCTGTCCGATTGGCCCACGGGACGGTCGAGTTCAGTGGTCATCTTCGTTCTCCTGATCGTTGACTGCCGTCCAGGCCACGACGTACTCGTTGCCGGGCCCCGTGGACGGCCGGGGGGTGGTCAGCGCACAGTGCCGCACGCGGTACTCCTCGCCCGCGGTGCGGACGGTCAGGCGGTCGCCGTCGACCGAGGTGATCTCGAACCGCTTCGGCTCGCCGCCCAGTCCGGTGCCGCGCGCCTTCGCGACGGCCTCCTTGGCGGCCCAGAAACGGGTGAACCAGAGCCGTTCGGGGGCTCCCCCCGGCCGGTGGACGAGTGACGTGAGCAGCTCGCGCTCGGTGGTGGTGAGGGCCACCGCGAGGGTGCCCTCGGGGCGGTCGGTGACTTCCTCGATGTCGATGCCGCAGGGACCCTCCCTCCTGGCCATCGCCACGGCCGTCTCGCCGCGGTGGGCGATGGAGACGTGCAGCGCGGGCAGGGTCCTGCCGTAGCCGCCGGTCACGAAGGGGCGGCCGGCCGGATCGTTGCCGACCCTGACCTCGGCCGGGTAGACAGGGCCCGCCCCGGCGTCCCACATCACGTTCCGTACCGCGTCCTTGGCGGCGATCCGGCCGAGCAGCCACTGCCGTCGGCCGCGCGGGGCGTGCGCCGCGTACCGTTCGCGTTCCTCGCCGGCCAGGATGTTGCGCATGATCAGCTCGCGGGTGGCCAGATCGGGCCACTCCTCGTGGACCAGCGCCCAGCCGCCGGGCTGCATACGGGACAGCGTGTACCGCTCGGGCTCCCGGTCCACCTTGCGGATGCGCGGATTGCTGTCGAACCGGCGGTCCCGCCAGCCGCTGAACTCCGCCCACACCCGCCCCCGGTGGACCAGCTGCATGTCCGCTTCGAGTGTGGCGTCGGTGACGGAGGTGATCCGGACCAGGCACTCCAGGCGCTCGCCGGGAGCGGGGTGCGGGCCGTGGAAGCGGATCTCCTTCATCCCGACCGGGAACACCGTCGTCCGCACCGGCTGCCTGGCCATGATCCAGTAGCCGAGGAGCTGCCCCACGTTGTCCAGCAGGGCGCCCGGCGCGGGCGGGGTGACGAGCACCCCGCGTACGTGCCGGTCGCCGACCGCGGTCAGTTCGTCCAGGCCCTGGAAGCGCGGGCCGTGGAACATCCAGCGGCGCGAGTACAGCTCCGCCGCGGTCAGCTCGGGCTTCTCCTCCAGCGTCGCGGGAAAGGTCCAGGGCGCGGGAGGCTTGAACCGGGCCTGCTCCGGGGCGAGTTCGACCACGGCCCGGGCGTAGGGGCCGAGCGAGGCGGTGACCCGGTCCGGCCCCTCGGGGGTGATCCGTACGGGGATGTCGACGGCCGGAGTGGCGGTGATCCACTGGTGCAGCCGTACGTCGTGGACGGCCACCGCGCGCCGGCCGGGCGCGGCCCGCTCGGCGAACTCCATCAGGTGGGCGATCACGGTGGTGCCCGGGACCACGGGCCAGCGGTCGGCGGGGTCGGCCTGGGCGGGCTGCCGGAAGAAGCAGTGGTCCAGGAGGTACGGCATGGTGTCGACGGAGACGTGGAGGGTGGCTTCGAGGGACTGGGACTGGGACTGGGGCTGGCGCTGGGGTTCGGGGGTGGCGGGCTCGGCCGTACGAAGGCCGGCTCCGTTGTTCGGGGGCGTGCCGCCCGTGCGGGCCCCGTCGCGCGGGGCGCCGCGTCCGAGGCGCCCCGCCGTCACCACGTCCGAGGCGAGCGCCGTCGCGTCCCGCAGCAGTGCCGACAACTCCGCGCCCAGCAGACCTTGTTCCTCCAGGGCGCCGGCGTCATGGGGCGCGGTGTGTCGCGGCCGGGCCAGTGCGGCGCCCAGCCGGTCGCGGGTCTCCGCGTCCAGGGAGACGTTCGCGCCGCCGAGGTCCAGCCGTACGGGGCGGCTCGGACGGCGTACCGTACGGGCCGGTGAGACGGTCGAGGCCGAGGCCCCGCCCAGCAGCGGGACGAGGTCCGGCGCGGCCCCGTCCGCCCACAACGCACCGGCCACGCGGTGGAGTTGGCGCAGGCCCGAGCGGTGCGGGGAGTGCGCGGGGACCACGAGATGGTCGCGGCCGTGCAGGGTGTCGTCGATGAGCGAGCCGAGCTGTCCCGCGCCGAGCTGGACGAACGCGCGGAAGCCCGCCGCGTACATCGTCTCCACCAGGGGCCGGAAGCGGACCGGCTCCAGCAGATGGCGGATGAACAGCTCGCGGATCGCGGCCGGTTCGTCCGGGTAGGGGGCGACGGTCGTCGCGGACCACAGGGGCAGCGCGGCCGGGTGCAGGGTGTAGGCCTCGGCGGCCTTCCTGATCGGGCCGAGGTAGGGCTCCAGCATCGGGGTGTGGAAGCCGGAGCGGAACGGCAGGATCTGCGAGATCACCGCCCGGGCCCTGAACACCTCGACCAGCGCGGCGACGGCGGCCTCGGGGCCGCAGATCATCGACTGGTTGGGCGCGTTGTCGTGGGAGAGGACCACGTCCCGGCGGCCGTCCAACTCGGTCAGTACCACCTCGGCGGGGGCGCCGATCGCGGCGAAGGCCAGCCCGGGGACGCTCAGCGCGTCGGGGTCGAAACCGGCGAGGAAGGCGTCGACCTCCTGCGGAGGGTGGATTCCGGCGGCGGCCATCGCGGTCCACTCGCCGAGGCTGTGCCCGGCCAGCGCGTCCGGGACGACGCCGAGGCGGCGCAGCGCGGTGTCGAGGAGCCGGCCGAGCTCGAAGACGCCGGTGCCCTGCCTGCCCACGTCACCCACGGTGGCGTCGGTGACGGCGCGCGACCAGGGCAGCGCGAAGTGCCGTGCGATGTCCTCGGAGTTGGGCGCGAACTCGGCCTCCAGGCCGGGGAAGACGAACGCGAGCCTGCCGCCGCCGGGGCCCAGCAGGGGACGCGGCACGAACCACACGTCGTTGCGGCCCCGCCACCCCTTCCCCTTGGCGACCGCCTTGCGGGCCAGCGCCAGCCGCTTGGCCGTCGGCCCGACGACGGCGAGCCGCACCGGATCGGCGGCGGGGGCGCGTTCGTCGAGACCGGCGGCGATGATCGCGGAGTCGGAGCGGTCAAGGAGCGCGGCCATCGCCTCGGGCGTCGGCGCGGTCAGCCGCAGCACCGGCTCCGGCTCGTACACCTCGGCCGCCCGCCGCGCGGGCGCGACCTCTTCGAGCACGACGTGCGCGTTGATGCCGCCGAACCCGAAGGCGTTGACGGCGGCCCGGCGCACCGGCTGCCGGTCGTCGGTCCGCCAGGGCCGGGCGGCGCCGATGGGGGTGAACCGGGTGCGGGCGAGCGCCGGATGCGGGTCGTCGCAGTGCAGGGTCGGCGGGAGCACCCGGTGATGGACGGCGAGCGCGGCCTTGATCAGCCCGGCGACGCCCGCCGCGGGCATGGTGTGGCCGATCATCGACTTCACCGAGCCGATGACGGCGTCCGGCGCGTCGCCGGAGGCGTCTGTCGACGGTGGCCCGAACACCTCCGCGAGCGTGGTGAGTTCGGTGCCGTCGCCCGCCGGGGTGGCGGTGCCGTGTGCCTCCAGGAGGCCGATCGAACCGGGGGCGGACGGGTCGAGCCCGGCGGCCTCCCAGGCCTGGCGGACCGCCCGGACCTGGCCGCCGGAGTCGGGCGCCATCAGACTGGTCGTACGTCCGTCGGAGGCGACGCCGGTGCCGGTGATCGCGGCGTAGATCCGGTCGCCGTCCCGCTCGGCGTCGGCGAGCCGCTTGAGCACGACGATGCCGGTGCCCTCACCGATCAGCACACCGTCCGCGCCCCGGTCGAACGGCCGGATGCGCTCGCTCGGGGAGAGCGCGCCGAGTTGGCTGAACACGCTCCAGAAGGTGATGTCGTGGCAGTGGTGCACCCCGCCCGCCAGCATCACGTCACAGCGCCCGCTGCCGAGTTCGCGCACGGCGTGGTCGACGGCGATGAGAGAGGAGGCGCAGGCGGCGTCCACGGTGTAGGCGGGCCCGCGCAGGTCGAGCCGGCCCGCCAGCCGGGACGCGGCGAGGTTCGGCACAAGACCGATCGAGGACTCCGGTGCCTCGGGCCCGAGCCGGTCGGTGAACGCCTCGCGCACCGCCTCCAGTTGGTCGGCGCCGAGGTCCGGCAGCAGCTCGCCCAGGGTGCGCACGAGCTGGCTCGCGGTCCGCACCCGCTGGTCGAGCCGGACCAGGCCGGGGGTGAGATAGCCGCCCCGGCCGAGCACCACACCGACCCGGTGCCGGTCGGCGGGCAGCCGGTCCGGGCCGCCCGCGTCGGCGAGGGCGCCCGCGGCCACCCGCAGCGCGATCAGCTGGTCGGGCTCGGTGGCCGGGACCGCGGCCGGCATGATCCCGAACTCGGTGACGTCCACCTCGGCCAGCTCGTCCACGAAGCCGCCGCGCCGGCAGTAGACCCGGTCGGCGCGGGGCTCGGCGCCGGGCGCGTAGTACTCCTCGGCGTCCCAACGGCCCGGCGGCACCTCGGTGATGGCGTCGACACCGGCGACCAGGTTGTGCCAGTACGTGGCGAGGTCGGGGGCGCCCGGGAAGAGCACCGACATCCCGACGATGGCGACGGGTTCGGCGCGGGTGCCGGTCACGTCGGTCACCAGCCCGACGCCGTGTAGACGACGGCGGTGTCGCCCTCGGGACCCCAGGCCAGCTCGCGCAGCAGGCTCATGGTGCCCTCGTCGGGGTCGATGAGCTGGATGCCGCGGCCCGCGTAGTGCCGCATCAGCTCGGGGGTGACCATGCCGTGGTTGCCGTCGCCGGTCGGCGCCCATGGACCCCAGTGGACGGTCAGTCCGCGGCGGCCGGTACCGGAGTCCGCCCAGCGGGCGCCGAGGGTCTCCAGGGCGTCGTTGGCGGCGGCGTAGTCGGACTGGCCGCGGTTGCCGAGGGCCGCGGCGATGCTGCCGAACAGCACCGTGAACCGGGGGCCTTCCCCGTCCGGCAACTCACCCAGCGCGGCCAGCAGTTCACGTGCTCCGTCGGCCTTCGTACGGAACACCCGGTCGTACGACCGCGGGCTCTTCTCGGCTATCAGCCTGTCCTCGATCACACCCGCCGCGTACACGACGCCGTCGAGTCTCCCGTGCTCGGCGTGGATCTCCTTCACCGCCCGGCGCACGGCGTCGCCGTCCAGCGCGTCCACGGCGCGGTAGCGCACCTCGGAGCCGAGCGCGGCGAGTCTGCGCAGGGTCGCGCGCACCTCGCGTTCGGCCTGGATCCGGCCGATCGCGCGCTCGATCTCGGCGGGGACGCGCAGCCCGCCCGCGATGAGCGCGCTGCGCAGTTCACCGGTGGTGCCCGCGGCGGCGAGGGCCGGGTCCTCCGCGCCCTCGGGCAGGACGGTGCGGCCGAACAGTTCGATCCGGCAGTGGCTCGCGGCGGCCAGGGTCGCGGCGAACCGGGCGGTGATCCCCCGGGCGCCGCCCACCAGCAGGACGACCGAGTCGGCGTCCAGGCCGAGCGCGGCGGCCTCGGCGGCACCGTCCCCGGCCGGCCCCGCGCCCGTGCTGCCGAGCAGACCGAGCCCCTCCTCGGCCATGCGCAGTCCGCGCCGCGTGCCCAGGGAGCGCAGGACGACCGGCTCGTGGTCGGGCGCGGTGAGCTCGGCGACCAGCTCCGCGGCGATGTCCTCGGACGCGGTGCCGGGCGCGTGCTCGACGACTCGGGCGACCGTGTCGGGGTACTCCCGGGCGAGCGAGCGGAAGAAGCCGCGCAGCCCGGGGGAGGCGCCCGCGGCGAGCACCCAGCGCGGGTTGCCCGCCAGCACCCGCTGGTAGGCCGGGAAGACGTCCGGCAGGACGGGCGGGGCGTCCGGCGCGACGAGATGCACGATCCCGTCGAACTCTCCCTCGGCCGGAGGTTCTTCGGCGGTCACCGCATGGGCGCCGTGCACGGTCAGACGGGCGGTCAGCGCCTCGGCGACCGGCCCGGAACCGAGCAGCAGGAAACTGCGGCCGATCAGCAGGTCGCTGGTGGGCGCCGGGTCGGCGGGGGCGAGGTCGAACTCCCGCATCACGAGGCGCTTCGGCGCCACGACGACGGGTTCGGGGACGGCCGGGACGGTTTCGAGAGTCTCCGGTTCGGCCGACTCACCTCGGACACCCACCACCAATGCGGTGATCGCAGCGGCGGTACGGGCCTTGGTCAGTTCCTCCACGTCGGTGTCGCCGGTCGGGGTGAGGCCGAGGCGGGTGGCGAGTTCGCCGGCTATCTCGGCTCTCTTGATGGAGTCGACGCTGAGGTCGGCTTCGAGGTCGAGGTCGGGTTCGATCATGTCGACGGGGTAGCCGGTGCGTTCGCCGATCACGTCGAGGACGAGGGCCAGGACGGACTCGGCGTTCGGGGCGGTCCCTACGGCGGGGGCGGAAGCGGGCGCGGGGGTGGCTCCCGGTCCGGTCACCCGCTCGACGAGCGCGGTGATCGCGGCGGCGGTACGGGCCTTGGTCAGTTCCTCCACGTCGGTGTCGCCGGTCGGGGTGAGGCCGAGGCGGGTGGCGAGTTCGCCGGCTATCTCGGCTCTCTTGATGGAGTCGACGCTGAGGTCGGCTTCGAGGTCGAGGTCGGGCTCGATCATGTCGACCGGATATCCGGTGCGCTCGCCGATCACCTCGAGCACGACCGACAGCACAGAGCCACCTGCCGGTACGTCCACGGCAACCGGCACGGCGGCGGGCAGCGCGGTCACCGTGACCGGAGCGTCGGTGTACGTGATCGGGGCGGGGGCCGCGGGACGTACCCCCGGATCCGCTCCCAGGTACCCCAGCATCACATCCCGCTGCGCCGCGATCATCTCCCGGCTCGTACGCAGGAACTCGCTGATCAGGGCCTCGGATCCGGTGGCCGCCGCCACTGGTCCGACCGGGCTGCTGTGGGTCACGAGGGCCTCCGGGACGCGCTCGGCGGGGTGGAGTGCGGCGGCGGGGATCACACCGTCCGCCGTTCGGATCAGATGGCCGTCGACCGTCCACGCGGCGCGCCTGGGACGCGGGGCGCGGGCGTCGGCGGGGACCGCGTCCCGGCCCTGGAAGAGCCACGAGGTCCTGATGTCCCCGCCGGTGACGGCCAGTTGGGCGAGCGCGGCGAGGAACCCGGGGAGACCGGCACGTCGGCCGCCCTCCAGGGCGACCGTGCGGTGCGGCCGGTCGCCGAGGACCGCGCCCACCAGCCGGGTCAGCACCGAGCCGGGTCCGGCCTCGACGAAGACCCGGGCCCCGGCCTCGTACATCGCCTCGATCTGGTCGGTGAACCGGACCGGGGAGCCGATCTGCGCGGCGAGTTCGGCCCGGATCTCCTCGGGGCCCCGCGGGTATTGGGCGGCCGTACGGTTCGACCAGACCGGGAAGTCGCTGGGAGCGAACGGGACTTCGGCGAGCACCTCGGCGAAGGTCTCGCCGGCCGCCGCGACCACCGGGCTGTGGAACGCGCAGGCGACCGGGATGCGCTTGGCGCCGAGCCCCTGGGCGCGCAGTCGCTCGACGGCGGTGAGGACGTCCTCGGTGGGACCCGAAATGACCGTCTGGCGGGGCGAGTTGCGGTTCGCCGTCACCACCGATTCGGCCAGACCCGCGGCGGTGAGGGCCGCCGCGACCTCCGGTTCGCCCGCGGCGACGGCGGCCATGGTGCCGGGGTCGCCCGCGCCGGTGGCGCCCAGGATGGCGGCGGCGCGTGCGCGGCTGGTGCGCAGCAGGGCGTCGGGGGTGAGGGCGCCCGCGGCGGCCAGCGCGGCCAGTTCTCCGTAACTGTGGCCCGCGGCCATCGCCGGGCGCACTCCCGCCCTGGTCAGGAGCTGGAACGCGGCGAGCCCGGTCAGACCGAGCGCGGGCTGCGCGACGGTGGTGTCGGTGATGCGCTCCTGCTGCTCCTTGCGGCCCGCCTCGTCGAAGGCGGCCGACGGGAAGAGGACGCGGGCCGTCGTCTCGTCGAGCCGCAGGTTGCGCTGGAGTTCGGGGAAGGCGACGAAGAGTTCGGCGAACATCCCGGGGCGCTGGCTGCCCTGTCCGGGGAAGAGCAGCGCCACGTCACCCGTCGTGTCGTCGTCGGCAGTGAACAGGCCTTCCTTCGGGGCGTGTTCACCGGCGACCGCGCGGCGCAGCAGCGCCGTCAGCTCCTCGGCCGACCCGGCGACGAGGGCGATCCAGGTCCGGGCGCCCCGGGTGGTGGCGGCCTCGGCGCGCCGGGACGCGGCGAGTGCGAAGTCCCGCAGCCGCCACGGCTCGTACGGTCCCGGATCCGCCTCCACGAGGGCGAGCAGTTCGGAGGCGACCCGTACCGCCACCTCCCGGTCCGAGCCCCGGAACGTGAAGAGCTCGGCGGGCCAGTGCTGGGCCGAGGTGACCGGCGGCGGCCCGTCCGCGTAGGCCCTCAGGACTACGTGGAAGTTGGTGCCGCCGAAGCCGAAGGCGCTGACCCCGGCCACCCGTTCGGCCGGGGCGGCGGACCAGGGACGGGCCTCGGTGTGGAAGGCGAACGGGCTGCTCTGCGCGTCCCAGGCCGGGTTCGGCTCGGTGAGGTGCAGGGTCGGCGGCTTCACGCCGGTGTGCAGGGCGAGCGAGGTCTTGATCAGCCCGGCCAGCCCGGCCGCGCACTTGGTGTGCCCGATCTGCGACTTGACCGAGCCGAGCGCGCACGCGCCGGGCGGAGCCCCGGCCTCCTCGAACACCCGGGTGAGGGAGCCGAGTTCGGTGCGGTCGCCGACGACGGTGCCGGTGCCGTGCGCCTCGACGAGCCCGACCTCGGCGGGTGAGATGCCCGCGTTGCGGTAGGCCCGGGTCAGCGCGTTGTACTGGCCCTCGGGCCGGGGTGCGGTCAGGCCGAGCGCCCGGCCGTCGCTGGCGCTGCCGACGCCCTTGATCACCGCGTACACCCGGTCACCGTCCCGCGCGGCGTCCGCGAGCCGCTTGAGGACGACACAGCCGACGCCCTCGCCGAGCGCGATGCCGTCGGCCGCGCTGTCGAAGGGCGCGGAGCGTCCCGAGGGCGAGAGGGCGTGCGCGGAGGCGAAGAGCAGGTAGTCGTTGATGCCGTTGTGCAGGTCGGCGCCGCCGCACAGCACCAGGTCGCTCGTCCCGCTCGCCAGTTCCTTGCACGCCACGTCGACGGCGGTGAGGGAGGACGCACAGGCGGCGTCCACGGTGTAGTTGGCGCCGCCGAGGTCGAGGCGGTTGGCGATCCGGCCCGCGATGACGTTGGCGAGGATGCCGGGGAAGGAGTCCTCGGTGAGCTTGGGCAGCCGCTCGTCCAGCGCGGGCGGCAGGCTCCCCAGGTAGGCGGGCAGGACGGAGCGCAGGGTCATCGCGTTGGACAGGTCGCTGCCCGCCTCCGCGCCGAACACGACCGACGCGCGGGCCCGGTCGAAGGACCGGCTGCCGTAGCCGGAGTCCTCCAGGGCGCGGCGCGCCGCCTCCAGGGCGAGCAGCTGTACCGGCTCGATGGCGGGCAGCGAGGCGGGCGGAATGCCGTACCGCAGCGGCTCGAAGGGGATCTCGGGCAGGAAGCCGCCCCAGCGGGACGGGGTCTTCTCCCCGGCGCCCCGCGGGTCGTGGTACAGCTCGGCGTCCCAGCGGGTCGCGGGCACCTCGGTGACGGCGTCCTCGCCCGCCAGCACGTTCGCCCAGAAGGTGGCGAGGTCGGGGGCGCCGGGGAACATGCAGGCCATGCCGACGATCGCGATGTCCAGCGGTTCGGGGGAGGGCTCGGCGGCGGGTTCCCCGATGCCGAGGGCCTCCCGCCGTGCCGCCAGGAAGCCGGCCGCGCCGCTGGTGACCGAGGCGTGCAACTCGGCGACGGTGGTGACGGCGGAGCGCAGCACGGCGACCTCGCCGGCCATGAACATGCCCTCGGCGAGCTGTCTGTCCTCGCCGACCGCGCTCAGCGCGCCGTCGACCCGCTCGATGCCCTTACTGGCCAGTCGTAGCCGCCCCACGTTGAGCCGCTCCAACTGCTCCCAGGCCTCGCGGCCGGGTGTCCCGCGGGCGGCCAGGTCCTCCTTGACCGCGGCGAACTCGTCGGTGAACGGGCTGCGGACACAGCGGGTGGCGTGTCCGGGAGCCGTCTCCAGGAGGTCGGTGCGCTCGGCGTCGATCACCTGCCGCTGGAACAGGGGCAGCACCGCGCCCGCGTTCACGGCCTCCTCGGTGAACAGGTACGCCGTGCCCATCAGCACGCCCACGGCCGCGCCCCGCGCGCTCAGCGGCGCGGCGAGCGCGGTGACCATGGCGGCGGAGCGTTCGTCGTGCACCCCGCCCGCGAAGAACAGCCGGAGTTCGGTGGCGGTGCCGTTCTTCGCGCCCGCCAGGAACTCTTCGAGTACACCGAGTTGCGCCTCCCACAGCGGGAAGCTGCCCCGCGGTCCGACATGGCCGCCGCACTCGGCGCCCTCGAAGACGAACTTGCGCGCGCCCGCTTCCAGGAACTGTTTCAGCAGCCCCGGCGACGGCACGTGCAGGAAGGTGGAGATGCCCACCTCCTCCAGCGCTGCGGCCTGCGCGGGACGCCCGCCCGCGATGATCGCGTGGGACGGGCGGATCTCCCGTACGACCTCCAGCTGGGCGGCCTTGATCTCCTCGGCGGCGAAGCCGAGGACACCGACGCCCCAGGGCGCCTCGCCGAGCGCGTCCCTGGTCCGCTCCAGTACGGCGCGGGTCTGGTCGGCGCCGGACAGCGCGAGCGCGATGAAGGGCAGCCCGCCGTGGCTGCTGACCTCGGCGGCGAACGAGGCCTGGTCGCTCACCCGGGTCATCGGCCCCTGGGCGACGGGCAGTTCGCTCCCGAAGGGGCGGCTGCCCGTGCCGTCGGGGCCGAGCGAGGGACCCGCGCCCTTCGCCGAGTCGAGAGCGGGGCCCGCGCCCTTCACCGAGTCGAGACCGGGCCCCGCGCTCTTCAACGCGTCGAGCACGGCGTCCCGTACGCCCCGTACCGCCGCGTGCACGGTGCCCCAGCGCTCCTGGAAACGGGCGGCGAGGAAGCCGTCCTGACCGATCTCGGGGGCGGGCGTGCCCTCCTGGGCACCCCGGCGCCGTACGACTCGGCGGCCGTCCTCCACGGTGGTCTCGGAGCCGTCGAGCCCGGCGAGCAGCGCGGAGGTCCCCGCGGGCAGTTCGGCCTCGGCCTCGGTGAGCAGGGCGAGCTGGGTGTCCAGGACGACACCGGCGCCGCCGCCCGCGACGACCGCCGCCGCGGTGTGCGGGCCCGCGCCGCCGCAGGCCCAGACCGGCAGGTCCAACTCGTCGTCGGCGAGGAGCTGTTGGAGGAGTACGAAGGTGCTCAGTTCGCCCACGGGACCACCCGCCTCGTGGCCCCGGGCGATCAGCCCGTGCGCCCCGGCCGCGGCGGCGCGTAACGCCTGCGCGCGGCCGGTCACCTCGACGAGTACGCGGTGGCTGGGGAAGTCGGCGGGCGTGCAGGAGGCGTCGGAGGTCAGCAGGACGGTGTGGACACAGGCGGGGAGGTCCCGCGCGGGAAAGGCATCGTTGTCGCGGAGCCGTACGCCGAAACCGGCGGCCGACCATTCCTCGGCCAGCGCGAGTTCCGCCGCCGCCCGACGCCCACCCGCGGTGAGGTCGAGCACCCCGAGACCGCCCGCCCGAACGGCGGCCGCGGTGACCCGTGCCGAGGGGACGGCGAACGGGTTCAGGGCGACGACGATGTCCTCTACGGCAAACAGGCCGGAAGTATCGAAATTCGACACAGGCACGCGAACGCTCCAAATCGCACGAGGGTGAGGATTGGTGGGGGAGAGCGGAGAGCGGAGAGCGCTTGCGCTTCACAACAAGCCGACAGCCGATGCGAAGCACGCTCATGCTTATTGCGCATCCACGTGAAAGTCAAACTCTCAAGGAGGCTGTCATTACCGGACGTAACACGGTCGACACAGCCACCGCTGAGCCAGATGCGAGCTGGCAACAGAGGCCTTGTTCGGGGCAGTTGACAGGGTCGACGACCGCTGGTCGGTTCGCTCCGCGGCCCCGATTCGGCCTGCGGCAATGCCTGCTGGCGTAGCGTCGAACACGGGGTCCGCTTCGATCTTGCGGAAACGAACTGTTTCCCCCGCTGTAAATTGAAACTTTTATTAGTTCCCCTCTTCATAATCAAAATTCACGTTGGTCGAAAGGGTGGGATTTCGACAGTTGAGGGTGAATGGCAACGATTCGTACTCGCCGGTAAGTTGGCTCATTTCGACAGCCCAGCCCGGCCGCGGGAGCGGCCGGGCTGGGCTGGATCCGAAGGTGCCGGGTCGGGTCACTCGGCGTAGGACGTCGCGTCCGCCCTGGCGAGCGTCGTGTCGGTGGGCTGGGTGTAGAGCAGGTAGTCGTAGTGCCGGAGGTACCGGCCGGCGCGGCTGTACGACTCGAACGAGACACCGGAGGTCAGCGGGTTTGCGGCGTCGCTCAGTTCGTCACAGGAAGCCCCGCGGTACGCAAGACTCTGCGCTCGGCGTCGACCGCGAACACCTCGCACCCTTCGCGCGACGCGGCCCACTCGACGCCCTCCGCGCCCATCGCGAACGCCGCCGTCGCCGTCGCGTCCGCCTCGGTCAGTGACGGCGCCACGACGGTGATGCTGAGCAGCCCGGTGGCCGGGCGGCCGGTGCGCCCGTCGAGGATGTGGTCCCCGCGTTCGTAGCGCGCGGAGGTCGCCACCGCGCCGTCGGTGATCTCCAGCACCGTGCACAGCCGGTCGGCCCGCTCGGGATGGCGTACGCCCACCCGCCAGGGACCGCCCGCGGCCACCACGTCACCACCGGCGTTCAGACAGAACCGGGAAGTCCCCCGGCCGGTGAGGAGGTTCGCGGCCCGCTGCACCGACCACCCCTTCACCATCGCGCAGGGATCCAGGCCGCGGCCGGGCAGCCGTACGTCGAACGCCCCGCCGGTCGCGACCCGGTACTCCTCGCACAGGCCGAGGACCTCGGTCAGGTCCGGGCTGAGCTCGTGGGGGGTGAGCTCACCCCGGTCGAGCCGGGACACCTCGCTGTCCGCGAGGAACGGGCTGAACCGGGCGTCGGCCTCGCGCAGCCACGCGAACACGGGGTCCGCGGTCTCCTCGGACGCGCTCTCGTCGTCGATCCGCAGTGAGACCGGGAACCCCATGACCTGTTCGACGCGCCGCATCCCGCTATCCCTTCGCGTCGAGGGCGGCCTGCAGCGACGTGACGTATCCGTCGCTGGTGATCGTGGCGCCGGACACCGAGTCGATGTCGGCGCTCTGTGCCTGGAGCGTCTCCTGGATCAGCTTCGGCACGGCGGCCGTGGTCTGCGGGTGGTTCGGCTGCTGGAGCATCCGCACCGAACTGATCTTGTCGCCCTCGAAGGTCACCTCCACCTGCACGGCGCCCTTGGAGGTGTTCACGGTGGAGCCCTGGACGACTTGGGAGGCCGCGGCCGAGGACGACGCGGACGAGGAGGGCGACGAAGACGACGCAGACGACGCAGAAGACGAAGACGGGGGCGAGGCGGGTGCGGCGACCTCGGTGGTCGTCGTCCCGTTCGACGGCGCGTAGCGCCACAGCGGGATCAGGCCGGCGATGGACAGGGCCAGTACAGGCAGTGCTCGTTTCACGGTGTCTCTCTCATCCCGCCAGGCTGAAACGCTCGAAGTGGATCTGCGACTTGGGTACGCCCAGGTCGCGCAGGGTGCGCAGCACCGCGCTCGTCATGGCGGGTGGCCCGCACACGAAGACGTCCCGTTCGGCGACGTCCGGCACGAGCCGCGCGAGCTCGCGCGGCGCCAGCTTGTCCGGCGTGGCCGGTCCGGTCACCACGTGCAGCTCGGCGCCCTTGGCGTACGCGAGCTCCCGCAGTTCGTCGAGGAGCACCGCGTCCCGGTCGGTGGCCACCCGGTAGATGAGCACGACATGGTCGTGCAGGTCCTCCAGCAGGGCCCGGATCGGGGTGATGCCCACGCCGCCCGCGACGAGCAGCGTCTCGGAACGGGTGCGGTGCAGGGTGGTGAAGGCGCCGTAGGGGCCCTCGGCGAAGACCCGTGTGCCCACCTTCAGATGGCGGAGGGCCGCGGTGCCGTCGCCGGCCGTCTTCGCGGTGAGCCGCAGCCGGTTGCCGTCCGGGGCGGCCGACAGGGAGAACGGGTTCGCCTGCCACCAGCGGTCCTTGGTCAAGAACCGCCACAGGAAGAACTGCCCCGCCCGGGCGGGCAGCAGGTCGAGGTCGCGCCCGGTGACGTAGATCGAGACGACGTTGTCGGACTCGGGGACGACGGCCGAGACCCGCAACCGGTGGCGCAGGTTCCGCCGCACCGGAAGGACCACCCGGCCCAGGAACACCGAACCGAGCGCGACGCCCCACAGGCCCCACCAGTAGGCGGTGGCCGCGGACGAGGTGGTGAAGGTGGTGCCCACCGCGACCTGGTGCGTGAAGGCCAGCACCACCGCCACATATGTGTAGAGGTGGATGAAGTGCCAGGTCTCGTAGGCCAGCCGGCGCCGCGCGAAACGCGCCGACACCCCGCCGATCACGAGGATCAGGGCCAGCGCGACGATCGCCCGCAGCACACCCTCGGTCGTCGTGGCCAGCTCCACCAGCTCGTCCCAGAAGTCCGCCGGCCGCGCCGCCGCCCCGGCATAGCCGAGGGTGATGAACAGCGCGTGCGACAGCAACGTCCACAGCAGGCCGAAGCCGACCCAGCGGTGCCAGGAGGTCAGCCGGTCCATGCCGATCCGGTGGTCGAGCCACGGCAGGCGGGCGACCAGCAGCAGCTGGAAGGCCATCAGGAGCGCCCCGTACAGGCCCGCCAGCCGTCCGAGCGTGATCAGGGTGTCCGGGCCGGGCCCGGCCTGGAGGAAGAACACGGTCACGACGGCCGCGTTCACGGCCAGCAGGGCGTACAGCCCGGTGCGGGCCACCACCTTCGGGCGTATCGCCGTCGGGGGCGGCTGGACACGTTCGACAGTGGTCACGGAGAGCAGCTCCTCGTTCGGGTGTGGGGACACCGAGCCTGCCCGGTGGGAGCTGTCGTTTTCCTGTCGGGCAACTTTCAAGTTTTTATCGATGTGGATCAGAGACGTCGGCGGCTATGGCGTCGGTGGCCACGTCACGCACTATGAGCAGGTGGAAAAAGTGCGCCTCCTGGTCGTGGACGACGACCCTCCCATCGCCGACCTCGTCGCGACGGTCGCCCGCTACGAGGGCTGGGAGGCGATGACCGCGTACTCCGGCGAGGACGCGCTGCGCCGGGCCGCCGAGTTCCACCCCGACATCGTGGTGCTCGACCTGATGCTGCCCGGCCTCGATGGGTTCGCCGTCCTCGACCGGCTGCGGCAGTCCGGGACGATGGTGCCCGTCGTCTTCCTCACCGCCCGCGACGGCGTCGCGGACCGGGTCGCGGGCCTCACCCGCGGCGGCGACGACTACCTGGTCAAACCGTTCGCCGTGGAAGAGCTCATGGCGCGGCTGCGGACCGTCCTGCGGCGCGCCGCGGGCCCCGGCTTCCAGCGCTCCGTGCTCCAGGTCGCCGACCTGACGATGGACGAGGACACCCGTGAGGTGCGCCGCGCCGACCGGCTGCTCACCCTCACCCCGACCGAGTACGAGGTCCTGCGCTACCTCATGCGCAAGTCACCGACCGTCCTCACCAAGGCCCAGATCCTCGACCACGTGTGGGAGTACGGCTTCGGCGGCCGCTCCAACGTCGTGGAACTCGTCGTCAGCCGGCTGCGCCGCAAGCTCGACGGCAACAAGCCCGACGGCAACGGCGAGTCCGACAGCGGCGAGTCGCTCATCCACACCGTGCGCGGCGTCGGATACGTGGTGCGACAGGTCGCCGAGTGAGCGGCTCCCGGACCCGCGGTGCGCTTCGCCGCCTGCGGGGCGCCTACCGCCGGACACGCCTGGGCACCCGGCTGGCCCTCGGCATCGGCGTGCTGTCCCTCGTCGTGTTCGCCGTCGTCGGCACGGCCCTGACGACGTACATGAAGGACTACCTGGAACGTCAGCTCGGCGAGCAGATGAAGCTCGTCCAGGTCACCCAGTCCAAGGACGCCCAGGCGCACGGCACCGTCCAGCGGCGGCCGTACTACGGCTGGTTCACCGCCGTGTACGACGTCAAGGGCCATACGGCGGTCCTGCGCAAGCCCGCCGACGTCCCCGCCGACACCGCCGAACTCACCGCCGCCGCACAGGCGTTGCCGGACGGAGGCGACGCGCACCTGCTGCGCACCGCGCACATCGAGGGCGAGGGCATGTACAAGCTGCGCGCCTGCGAGGTCGACCCCGGGGTCGTCCTCGTCACCGCGGCGCCCATGCAGGACATGCAGGCCACCGTGCGGCAGCTGATCACGGTCCAGGTCGTCACCTTCGCGCTCGCCCTGCTGGGGCTCGTCGTGCTCGGCCGGACGGTATTGCGGCGCGGGCTGAAGCCCTTCAGCGACATGGCGCACACCGCCCGCGGCATCACCTCGCACAACCTCACCGGCTCGGCGCGGCTGGAGGTGCGGGCCGGGGGCGGGCGCGGCGGACCCGAGGTCGAGGAACTGCGCACCGCGTTCAACACCATGCTGGAGCACATCGACGACGCGCTCGCCGTCCGCACCGAGGCCGAACAGCGGCTGCGCCGGTTCGTCGCGGACGCCTCGCACGAGCTGCGTACGCCCCTGATGTCGGTACGCGGCTACGCGGACCTCTTCCAGTACGCCGCCGCCAACGAGCCCGAGGAACGCGAGAAGCACCTGGCCCGGCTGCGCGCCGAGGCCGCCAGGATGGGCGTACTCCTCGACGACCTGCTCCTCCTCGCCCGCCTGGACGCCGCCGAGGTGGAGACACCGCTGCGGCTGGAGGACGCGGACCTGGCGGAACTGGCGCGGGAGGCCGCGGACGCCTTCCGCGCCGGGCGAGGGGAGCACGTGCTGTCCGTGACGGCGGGCCCCGACCCGGTGCGCCTGCGCCTGGATCCCCTACGTATCCGGCAGGTCCTCGACAACCTGCTCACCAACGCCGCCATGCACACCCCGGCGGGGACGAAGGTGTGCCTGGAGGTGTCGGCCACGGGGGCGGGGCGGCCCGGGCGCGTCGGCTCGTCCGGCACGGCGGTGGTGCGGGTCTCCGACTCCGGGCCCGGGATCCCGGCCGCCGACCAGGAACGGGTCTTCGACCGGTTCTACCGCGTCGACAAGGCCCGCAGCCGCGACCGCGGCGGCAGCGGGCTGGGCCTCGCGGTCGCCCGCTCACTGGTCCGGGCACACGGCGGCACCATCGAAATGACCAGCCGCCCCGGCTCGACGGCGTTCACGATCCGTCTCCCCCTCCCGCCCGCGCTCCCGTGACCACGGGGGAGTACGTCCACGAGGCCGCCGTCGGCTCGCTCGGCCGGTGCCTCAGCCGGTCGCGCGGACGGCGTCGCGGATCAGTTCGGCGACCAGCTTCGGCCGGGACACCGCGACGGCGTGCGAGGCGCCCTCGACCTCCAGGATCGTCGCTCCCGCACGCTTCGCGCCGAAGCGCTCGACCTCGGGGTTGATCGCCTGGTCCGCGGCGGCGACCAGGGCCCAGGAGGGCTTGGTCTTCCACGCGGCGGCGGTGGCCGTCTCCGTGAACGCCCCGGCGGCGAGCGGACGCTGGGCGACCGCCAGCACCTTGGTGACGTCGGCGGGGACGTCCGCGGCGAAGACGGACGGGAACGCCTCGGGGACGATGGTGACCTCGACGGCCGGGTCACCGCCCTCGACGGGATACGTGGCCTGCTTCAGGCTGCTGCCCAGCGGCGAGTCGGGGAAGCGCCCCTGCAACTCGCCCAGGCTCTCGCCCTCCTCCAGGACGTACGCCGCGACGAAGACCAGACCGACCACGTTCTCGGCGGTGCCCGCGACGGTGATGACCGCGCCGCCGTAGGAGTGACCGACCAGCACGACGGGGCCGTCGATCTGCGCGGCCACCGAGGCGATGTACGCGGCGTCGGAGGCGAGCGAGCGCAGCGGGTTCGGCGGCGCGACGACGGGGATGCCGTGGTTCTGCAGTTCCGCGATGACGCCGGACCAGCTGGCCGCGTCGGCGAAGGCACCGTGCACGAGCAGGGCGGTGGGAGTGGTGTTCCCGGACATGACTGTCTCTCCTTGTCGGTTGTGTGGACCCGGTCAGCCCGCGTGCAGGGCGGTGTGCAGCGTGCGGGTGGCCATCGTCAGCGCGGCCTCGGCGGCGTGGGTGCCGCGCAGGGCGTTGAGCATCACGAAGTCGTGGATGATGCCCTGGAAGCGCACGGCGGTGACCGCGACGCCCGCCTCGCGGAGCTTGTTCGCGTATGCCTCGCCCTCGTCGCGCAGGACGTCGGCCTCGCCGGTGACGACCAGGGCCGGGGGCAGGCCGGTGAGCTGCTCGGTGGTGGCGCGCAGCGGGGAGGCGGTGATCTGGGCGCGCTCGGCCTCGTCGGTCGTGTACTGGTCCCAGAACCACTGCATGCCGTCGCGGCGCAGGAAGTAGCCGGTGGCGAACTGGTGGTAGGAGCCGGTGTCGAAGTTCGCGTCGGTGACCGGGTAGAACAGGACCTGCTGGAGCAGCGGGACATCGCCGCGCTCCTTGGCCATCAGGGTCAGGGCGATGGTCATGTTGCCGCCGACGGAGTCGCCGGCCACCGCGAGGCGGCTGCCGTCCAGGCCCTTGGACGCGCCCTGCTGCACGACCCACTGAGCGACGGTGTAGTTCTGCTCGATGGCTACCGGGTAGCGGGCCTCGGGCGAGAGGTCGTACTCGGGAAACACCACCGCGGCCTCGGCGCCGACGGCCAGTTCGCGGACCAGGCGGTCGTGGGTGTGGGCGTTGCCGAACACCCAGCCCGCGCCGTGGATGTAGAGGATCACCGGGAGGGTGCCGGTGACGCCGGCGGGCTTGACGATCCGCGCACGGACGCTGCCCGTCGGACCGCCCGAGACGGTGATCCACTCCTCCTCGATGTCCGGCATGTCGATCTCGCCGGACTGCACCTCGTCGACGGCCTTGCGACCCTCCGCCGGGGCGAGGTCGAACAGGTACGGCGGATTGGCGGTGGCTTCCGCGAAGACGGCGGCCGCCGGTTCCAGTACAGGCTTGACCGGCTCTACGGCGTCGGACATGGGAATCTCCTGAAGCGTTGTTCCTGGGTACGCCGGGCAATGCTCCGGCCTCGCAGCCACGCTAGAGGCGCGGTGCGGGCGTGAATGGTCCGTCAGCGCACCGCCGTTGAACTCACAGCGCCCAACATGTCGCACCACCGCACATCGGCGACCGCCTCAGCGGCGGCCGGCGGGCGCGCCGCGGCCGACGCTGTCCCGCCATTCGCTGGGGGACATGCCGTACGCGGCCCGGAAGACCCGGCTGAAGTGGGTGGCGCTCATGAACCCCCAGCGGTTGGCCACCGCCGCGATGGTCCGGCTGCCCCGGGCCCGGATCATCAGGTCCCGGCGGCAGGCCTCCAGCCGGCGCCGCTGGATCCACCGGCCGACCGTGGTGCCCTCGTCCTGGAAGAGCCGGTGCAGATAGCGCGCGGAGATGTGATGGGCCCCGGCGATCGTCTCGGGGGAGAGGTCCTCGTCGGTCAGGTGCAGGTCGATGAACTCCAGGATCCGGGCCATCAGCGGTGTCTGGGCGTCGGGCGTGCCGGTGGCGTCCCGGCCCAGCCGCTCGGTGGCGAGGGTGGCCAGCACGTTCACGGCGTTCCAGGCGAGCAGCTCGCCGACCGGCGGCCGGGACGAGGAGGCCGTGTCGGCGAGTTCGGACAGGAACGGTGACAGCAGGCTGCCCAGCCGGGACGCACGGGGAACCGGCGTCCCCGCGAGCCGGGGCACATCGGCCGCGTCGAGCCCGAGCGACTCGTACGGCACGAGGAACACCTTCATGCGGAAACGCTCGGGGAAGTCGAGCGTCGCCGGATCGTGCGCGTCGTAGAAGCAGATGTCTCCCGGCCCGAGGAAGACGTCCTCGGACCGCCGCGGACTGTGCGCGCCGCTCCCGCCTCGTACGCCCGTGGCGCCTCGTACGCCCGTCGTGCCTCGTACGCCCGTCGTGCCTCGTACGCCTGCTGCGCCTCGTATGCCCACGAAGAGGTACTCGCCGCTGTCCCGGGCGACCAACCGGTGTGCCCGCCGGGCCGGGTAGGGCCGGCCCGCCCCGGGCAGCTCCGCGGGCGCCGCGCCCGGGACGATGATGTCGAGGCCCATGGGCATGCGGCACCTGTCGGTCTCACCCGTCTCACCGCGGTCGGTCCCCATGGTGCTGAAACTGGACGTCATCCGCCGTTGCCTCCGAGCCCTGCCGAACTGTCGAGAGGAGCGACGACGCCTCGTGGGACGGTCGTCCACTCCGCTCGGAGAGTAGGTCGGGCGGAGTTCAAAAAGAGTGACGCGGAAGTGACAGGGACTCCGCCTCGGCGGCCTCGGCGGCTTCCGCGAGCTCGGCGGCGAACGCGCGCAGCAGGGTGTGCACGGTGTAGCGGCCCGGAGCGACTTCGCGCACGAGATGGGCGTCGGCGAGACGGCCGAGGATCGGCTGAGCCTCACGGGGCGACAGACCGGAGAGGTGGGCGGCGGTGTCCGCCGCGATGCCGGGGCCGGGGTGCAGCGCCACGAGGCGGAAGAGCCGGGCGTCGGCGGGCGGCAGCGACCGGTGGGACGCGGCGAACGCGGCGCGGGCGTCGGCCGTCCCGCCGATGCCCGCGAAGGCGTCGAGGCTCCCGTGCGCGGCGCGGAGTTCGGCGGCGAGGGCGGCCAGCGGGAAGTCGGGGCGGCTGACGGCGCGCGCTGCCACGATGGCCAGGGCCAGCGGCAGCCGGCCGCAGCGGTCGATGATCTCCTCGGTCGCCGCGGGCTCGGCGGCCGACCGCCGGAGGCCGACGCGCAGGGCCAGTGCGGCGCGGGCGTCGGCGGCGGACGGCAGGTCCAGACGCAGCGGCCGCGCCCCGGAGGCGATCAGACCGGGCAGCCGGTCACGGCTGGTGACCACGGCCAGGCAGCCCGGGGCGGTGGGCAGCAGCGGACGTACGTGCTCGGTGTCGGCCGCGTCGTCGAGCACGACGAGGACCCGGCGGTCCGTCAGCAGCTCGCGGTAGAGGTCCCTGAGCGCGGCCATGTCGTCCGGGAGGTGCCGGGGCGGTGCTCCGAGCGCCGCCACCAACCCGCGCAGCGCCTCCACGGGTTCCGGCGCGGCCCTGGCGGCCGGGTCGCAGCCGCGCAGCTCGACGTAGAGCTGACCGTCCGGGAACCGATGCGCGGCCTCATGGGCCCAGTGCACGACCGACGCGGTCTTCCCGACGCCCGCCATTCCGCTGACCAGGATCGTCCCGGGCGCCCCGGAAGGCGCCGCCGCCCCGGCGAGGGCGGTCAGCTCCCCGAGCTCATCGCTCCGACCGGCGAAGACCGTCAGGCCGGGCGGCAACTGGGCGGGCCGGGCGAGGAGTTCCACGGGTTCGGACAGCGCTGTCCGAACCGGTCGGTGCGCCCGGGGCGCGGACGCGCGCAGCTCCTGACGGAGGACCCGGGTGCGGGCCTCGCTCAGCTCGGCGCCCGGGGCGACCCGCAACTCCGCGGCCAGTCGGCGTCGTACCTCCTCGTACGCCGTCAGCGCCTCGGCCTGCAGTCCGCAGGCCGCCAGCACCATCACGAGCCGGGCGTGCAGGGACTCGTCCAGGGGCTCCAGTCCGACGGCCCGGCGCAGGCTCGGCAGCACGAGGCCCGCCGTGCCGCACAGCAGGGCCGCGTCGGCAGCCATCCGTGTGGTGAGCACGAGTTCGTGCTCCACGGCGCGGAACAGGGCGTGCTCGCGAGCCGACGCGGGGATCCCCATCGCCACCGGCCCGCGCCACTCGCCGAGGGCCCCGACGAACTGCCGTACCGCCACCTCGGGCCGACCGGTGGCGGCCGCCCGCTTGCCCTGCAGGGTGAGCTCGCGGAACCGCAGCAGATCGATCTCGTCCGGCTCCGCGTCCAGGAGGTAGGCACCGGTGCGGCGCGGCAGACGAGAGCCGGGCGCCCGGGGCGGCAGCCCCGGTTCGAGCAGCCGCCGCAGCGCACCGACGTACCGGCGCACCACGTTCGGGGCGCTGGCCGGCGGACGGCCCGCCCACAGCACATCCACGATCTCGCTCACCTGCACCGGCCGACCCGCCCGCACCATGAGCAGCGCCAGGAGGGCGCGTTGCTGCGGAAATCCCAGATCGAGTTCCCGCTCCACCCGTCGTACCCGCAAGGGGCCCAGCACCTCGAAACGCATCACCTCGTCGAACTCCCCTTCCCCCCACCCATGACGCTACGGGACCACCGTCCGTGCGCCCTCGGTCAGGTGGCCGGAGGCGGTTCGTCCGATCGGCCGTGAACGGCGCTCCCCGACGCGGCCGACGCCTGCCATGCGCTGGGGGACATGCCGTAGGCGTCCCGGAAGGTGCGGCTGAAGTGCGAGGGGCTGCTGAACCCCCAGCGCCGCGCCACGGCGGCCACGCTCAGCCTGCGGTTCGCGCTGCGGCCCAGCTCGCGCCGGCACGCGTCCAGCCTGCGCCGCCGTATCCACCGACCCACCGTGGTGCCCTCCTGCTGGAAGAGCTTGTGCAGGTAGCGGACGGAGATGCGGTGGGCGAGCGCGATCGACTCCGGCGACAGATCCGGATCCGTCAGATGCTCTTCGATGAAGGCCCGGATCCGGGACACCGTCTCGGTACCGACGTCCGACGCGTCGGGGGTTTCCTCCCCGAGGAGTTGCATGACGAGCACGGCGACGAGGTCGACGGCGTTGCGAGCGAACCGGTGCCCCGTCCTCGACCTGCGGAAGTCCGTCTCGGCGGCGAGCGCCGAGAGGAAGTTGGACACCAGCGCGCCGACACCCTCGTCACCCCGCACACGCCGGCCCATGACCCGGTGCAGGTCGGAGGGCGACATCCCCAGGTGACTGCGGGGCACCCGGAAGACCGTCAGCCGACAGGGGCCGCTGAAACGCAGGTGGTCACGCCGCGCCGGATCGTGGAACACCAGGTCGCCGGGGGCCAGGAACACCTGGGTGCCGCCCCGAGTCACCGAGACCGAGCCCTGGACGTGCAGGCCCAGGTGCAGGTACGCGTCGTCGGTCGAGTCCGGCAGCCGGAAGAGACGACGGACCGGATCGGTGTCGCGCGAGGCGTCGCGTGAGTCACGCGAGGCGTCGCTTGGGGCGGCGGAGCTCGGGTGCGGGCCGTACGTCTGCTGTGCCGCCGTCTTCGGTACGCGCGGCATCACCGAGTCGATCACGAGGACTCCCGAGGACTCCCGAGGTGACATGTCGGGCCCGGGGCCCCGACTGAGGAAATTCTCGACGTCCATGCTCGCCATTGTGGATCGCCGGCGTCTCCGTGGTCCGGGAGTTTTGGGTGTCGCCGGGGCACGTGAGGGTCTCGGCCTCCGAATACGGCACCCCGAGCTCCCGTGAGGCATGGTCGGGACATCGGGAACCAACTGGCGGCGGACACTTCGAGCGTGGCGAGGAAGACCTCGAAGTCCGCCGCTGTGACCGAGCACTTGAGCCGGCCGGTCGAGCGCGGCGGCGTCGATGCCGCGCTTCCAGGCCGACGACGTGATCACTTGGCGCTGCTCTGGGAGATCGCCGTGTCGGTGGCACGTCATAGGGTGCGCCCGACAACCAACGGCCGCCGAGCGAGGGGCGAAGACATGCACGACGGGATTCGGTGGCTGGTCGATCTGGAGCACTGGATGTCCAGCGTGGTGTTCGCACGCGGGATGTCCGCGCAGGAACTGGCGGTACGTATGGGAGGCGACCGGGACGCGGCGACCGAGCCGATCACCGACGCCGAAGCGTGGGACCTCGGCGAGTGGTACCGCCCGGGCGAGGACGGCGATGGTCTGGTACGGGTCGGAGAGCATGGAGGCTGGTCGTTCGCTCTGGAGTACGGGGACTCGACCGGCGGGGACCGGCTGGCGGAGATCTCCCGCGAAGGTGCCGAAGCCGTCCACTACGTGCCGATGCAGGAGCATCCGCCGGCCACTGTCTTCTACGCTCGGGACGGCGTGGAACTGTGTGGCTTCGGACTGGGCGAGGAAGTGTGGCGCTGGGGCCGGGAGCCTGACCTGCTGCTTGCGGACCTCGTCGCCGGGCACGTGCTGCAGCCCGACGGGGCCACCCTCATCGCTCACGAACGCGAGCACTACACGGATACCTACCGGCGCACCCTCGGTGTGATCGAGCGGCGGTTCGGCCTCTCGCTCTCCCCGGCCTACCTGAGGGAGGCCCGCCTGCCGGCGTATGCGGTTCGCGGGACCCCCGACACGCACATCTGAGGAGGCCGGCCGCTCGTCATCATGGCCTGCATCGCCCAACCCGGCGGACCTGTGCGGTCACGGTACTAGGGCTGTGCCACCGCATAGCCGGGTACGGATGGCCACCGAACCGTCAGTACTACCGACTCCTCCTCCGCGAACCAGGAGTGGTCGACTCCGCGGCCCCACACGACGTAGTCACCCTGCTGCTCCAGGAGAACACTGCGGCCGGGGAGTTCGACGCGGAAGCGACCGCTGATGAGCAGCAGGAGGGCCGTTCGCTCCTCGCCTCTCACCCATTGCCTTCGCTCGTCACCACGCGGATGGACGCCCCATTTGATCTCAACAGCCTCGCTGTGGCGAGGATCGTCGGCGTTCTTGAAGTGTCCGAGGAGCCATCCCCGGTCCAGTGCCGCGTCCTTGCCCGCGCTGCCCACGTACACGCTCTCGTTCATGATCCGGACGCTAGCAGCCGCTCCTGCCGGCACGACCAGGGCTTTCGCAACAGGTGTTGGCGCTGCATCAGGCGACGTCCGCCCTGTCGACGACCCGGCGCGGCGCGCTAACCGGCGGACCCATTAGGCGGCAATCCCGCGTCGCTCGCGTACCCCCCGCGTCCCAGCCGTCAGAATCACCGATCGGTGAGGGGGAATCCGGCACACCCCAGGAGGCGAACGGCGTGGAGCTCTCTCGGCGCGATCTCATGAAGGGGGCCGCCGCAGGTGGGCTCCTGCTCGGATTTCCCGGGCTCACCGTGCAGTACGAGGCCATGGCGTCACCATCGTCGAGACCTCTGGCCGAAGCCGTCGTGGAGGCCTGCGCCCGCCTCGCCGACCAGGGCTGGCGCACGCTCCTGCGTACGGTCACCCGCGGGGTCCTGGACATCGGCGCCCACGACCTGGCTGCCGAGTTGGCCAAGCCGATCCACGCACTCGACCGCACGGTACCCGGCTTCGGGGACTTCGCACCGTCCCTGCCGGCCCGCGGCATCGAGCCGGGCAACCCGGCGCGGAGCCTCCTCTACCACGCCTTCGCCTCGGCGGCCGTGCTCACCGACGGCGGCGGCCGGACCCTCGCCGCGTTCCCCACCCTCGCCGAGACCGAAGCCGTCGAGAACTACGTCTACGGGGTCCACCCGCCCACCCTCGACCGGCTCCGCGAGATCGCCGGGGACAACCCCCTCGGCGTCGTCGTCTTCGCCCTCGACTACCGCGACGCGACCGGCTCCGTGCACGGCCGCCACGCCGACCTCTGCTTCTCCCGCACCGGCATCGCCCGTACGGGTACCACCGGCCCCCGCTACGACGCCCGCGGCCGCCAGTTCGCCTCCCTCGACCCGAAGCAGCCGTTCGTCTTCCATACGGTGCCGCAGCGCTTCGCCCCGTTCCTCGCCATGCAGGTGACCGGCGCCGACAGCCGGCGCTTCGGGCCCCGGAACGTGGTGTCCGGCGACGACGAGCGGACCTTCTGGGTACCGCTGCACAAGCTGTTCCCCGGCCCGGAGTGCGTCGCGGGCCTTGACCTGTCCCTCTCCCTCGACTCCCGCATGGTCAACGAGAAACTCAAGCGGATGCACCTCTTCCTGCGGGAGCAGGGCTATCCGACCGAGTGGACCGGCAAGGACCTGGACGCCTTCCCCTTCACCATCCGCGACGACAAGATCGCCGCACTGCTCCCCGCGCAGCAGGCCCACGGCTCGGGCGTCCTCGCCCCGCAGCCGCACGCCTTCGCCGACCGGGCCCGGTTCGCGGGCAAGTGGCTGACCTTCAACGTCTCCTCCGACCTGGTCCAGGACCCGGGCATCCTGTACTTCTCCTCCGTCCAGCTCATCCCCGGCGCGGTCGAGACCGAGCCGACGTACGCGCAGGGCGCCGCCCCCGACAACGACCGGCGCTCCCCCGAGTACGTCAACATCCGCCACCGCCTGCACGACGGCGGCCGGCTGGAGGACCTCAACCTCAACCCGGACATGGAGGCGATCATCCACGAGGGCGGCTACCGGGCCCAGCACTGGATCGACTTCGCCGGGGACGGCTTCGTCTTGGTCCAGTGCCCGCAAATCGCGGCGGAGATCGACACCTTCAAGCCCGCCTTCTGCAGCGTCGCGCCCCCCGACTTCTTCCCCTGCGTCAACCAGCACGACCTGACCGTGTGGTGGCGCGCCTTGGTGCCCGAGGAGACCCGGGACGCCCTGTGGGCCGTACCGCCGCGGCCGCTTTCGGAGTTCCGTTTCGCCGGCGACATCACCCTCCCCAAGGGCTTCGACATCTACGACGACACCCTCACCGCGGTGGTCGGACAGCCCGCGCCCGGTGACCCGGTGGCGCGCCCCCTGCCCGACGACGCCCGCGGCCGGTACTCGGGCCTGCCCGACGCGGCGGCCGGGGTGACCGACCCGGGCTGGGAGGTGAGCCAGGGGCTGGTCTACAACGAGCCCGGGGCCCCGCTCCAGCGCTACATGCAGGCGTACAGCCTTGGCACGCCGTTCCTGGAGGACGCCAAGCTCTGTGCCGCGCTGGGCAGTTACTGGCCCGCCGTGGCACCGGACGCGACGCGGACCTTCACCCCGCTCAAGCACGCATCCGGTTTCCCCTACCCGTGGCCGACGATCGTGCCGCTGACCGATGCCGAGATCGGCATGGAGGAGGTCCGGGGACTGGGCCGGCTGCCGTGGGACGGGATCCGGGGACCCGAGGTCCGGTCCGTGGGTGGCCGCGCGGTGGTCGCGTACCAGGACATCGACCGGGCCGACTACATCACCACCCAGGACCGGATCACCGCGCACCTCACCGCCCGTGTGGACCTCGCCGAGACCAAGGCACGAGTGCTGGCCATGTCGGCGGTCTACTGGAGCCTCGGCATCCACGACCCGGAGTTCGTGACCCGGTTCGGGGACCGGGCGGTGATCGAGATCCTGAAGGCCAAGTCGGTGTGGGCGGTCCTGTCGTTCACCGTGGTGGAGGTGGGCGACGCGGGACTCGCGGAGGCCGAACGGTCCGCCGGAGGCCGCCTGGCCGGACCGCGACGGTACCGGTTCCGGGTCTACCGGCCCGGGGCCGAGACCCGCGACCCCGGCGACATCCAGAAGGTGCTGGTGGAGATCGCCGAGGACATCGCGGCCTACACCGACGGCCGTACGGTACTGCTGCGAAGGGACCCAGGCCCGTGGACGCGCGACACCTCCGTACCGACGCCGACGTCCTGATCGCCGGGGCCGGGCCCGCCGGATGCGCGGCGGCGATCGTCTGCGCGTCCGCCGGGCTGCGGACCGTGCTCGCCGAACGCCTGGCCGGACCCGTGGCCCGCCCGGGCGAGGCCCTGCACCCGGGCGCCGAGACCCTGCTGGCCCGGCTGCTGCCCGGCGGATTCGCGGACGCCGTCGGAGCCCGGCACGAGGGGATCACGGTCGGGTGGGGCACGGAGCCCCGGTTCCAGCCGTTCGGGCGGGACGGGAGCGGGCCCTGGCACGGCTTCCAGGTGGACCGTCGACGGCTGGACGCGCTGCTGCTGGAACGGGCCCGGGAGGCGGGCGCGGAGGTCCGCCTCGGCTGCCGGGCGCAGGAACCGGTGGTGGAGGGCGGAGCGGTGACCGGGGTCCGGCTGGGCGGGGCGGCCGCGCCGCTGCGTACCCGTACCGTCATCGACGCGACGGGCCGCGCCCGCTGGCTGAGCCGCGCCCTCGGCCTGACCGCCCCGCCGCGCTCGCCACGGCTGCTGATCCGGTACGGCTACGCGGCCGGGTCCTGCCCGCAGCGGGACGCGGCTCCGGCGATCGCCGCGGACCGCTCCGGCTGGACGTGGACCGCGCGGGTGGGCCGGGGCCGATACCAGTGGATGCGACTGGACTTCGTACCGGAGCAGGGGCGGCCGAGCGGCGGGCCCCCGGAGGAGTTCGCGGGCCTCGTGCCCGAGGGTCCGGCCCGGTCCGCGGACGTCAGCTGGCGGCTGTGCCCGAGGGCCGCCGGGCCGGGCTGGTTCGTGGCCGGGGACGCGGGCGCCCTGCTGGACCCCGCCTCGTCGCACGGGGTGCTGCGGGCCCTCATGTCGGGCTGGACGGCGGGCTCGCTGGCCGCGGGGGTCGCGGGCCACGTCCTGGAGGAGGGCGAGGCGGCCGGGATGTACGGGCGCTGGCTGCGGGAGGGAGCGGAACGCGACATGGCCGAGCTGTCCGCCCGCTACGCCGAGCTCGGCGCCCACGGGTTCGGCTGACGCGCTCGCGGGGCAGCGGATTGCTCACGCGGGTGCGGGAGCCGGGTTGCCGTAGTAGGCGTCGGGCCCGTGTTTGCGGGTGTAGTGGCGGGCCAGGAGGTGTGGGGGAGGTGGGGCAGTCGGGGACAGGGCCAGGGTGTGGATGGCCATGTCGGCGACGGCCTCGCAGATGATGGCGTGTTCCAGGGACTTGCGGGCGGTGGTGCCCCAGGTGAAGGGGCCGTGGTTGGCGACGAGGGCGGCTGGGACTTCGGCTGCCTTCTGGTCGTCGCCGGCCAGCACGTCGACGATGACGCGGCCGGTGTTGTACTCGTAGTCCTTCTCGCACTGGTCCGCCGTGAGGTCGGGGGTGCAGGGGACGGGGCCGTTGAAGGTGTCGGCATGCGTGGTGCCGAGGACCGGTATGTCACGGCGGGCCTGGGCGAAGGCGACCGCGTGGGTGGAGTGGGTGTGGGTGACGCCGCCGATGGAGGGGAAGGCCAGGTAGAGGCAGCGGTGGGTCTCGGTGTCGGTGGAGGGGCGCAGGTCACCGTCGACGACCTCGCCGTCGGACAGCCGGACCGTCACCAGGTGGTCGAGGGCGAGGTCCTCGTAGGGGATGCCCGAGGGCTTGATGACGAAGACCCCCGCCTCGCGGTCGACGCCGCTCACATTGCCCCAGGTCAGCGTGGCCAGGCCGACCTGGGGGATCGAGAGGTTGGCGTCCAGTACCTCTTGCCGCAGGCCGTCACGGACTCGTGCGGTCATCGGTGGTCTCCTTGCGTGCGGATCATGGGGGTCACAGGGCCTGGGCGAGACGGTGGTAGGCGGCGTTCCAGCGGATCTCCTTGGTGAACTGCTCGGTACTGGTGCTCTCGTCGATGGTGAGCAGCTCCACGCCGGTCATGGCGGCGTAGTCGGTCAGGGTCTCGGTGTCGACGGCGGTGCTGAGCACGGTGTGGTGCGGGGCGCCGGCGAGCAGCCAGCTCTCGGCGGACTCCGCGAGCGAGGGGCGCGGCTTCCACACGGCCCTGGCCACCGGCAGGCGGTGCAGGGGTTCGTTGGGGGTGATGACGTCGACGGTGTTGGCGGTCAGCCGGAAGCGGTCGCCGAGGTCGGAGAGGCCGACGACCACGGCGGGGCCAGGGGCCGCGTTGAAGACCAGACGGACCGGATCCTCGCGGCCGCCGATGGAGAGGGGGTGGATCTCGCAGCGAGGGCGGTCGTCGGCCACAGAGGGGCAGACCTCCAGCATGTGGGCGCCGAGGATGCGCGGGGCGCCCGGGCCGAGGTGGTAGGTGTAGTCCTCCATGAAGGTGGTGCCACCGGGCCGGCCGGCGCCCATGACCTTCATCGTGCGCAGCAGCGCCGAGGTCTTCCAGTCGCCCTCGCCGCCGAAACCGTAGCCGTCGGCCATCAGGCGCTGGACGGCGAGACCGGGCAGCTGGCGCAGGCCGCCGAGGTCCTCGAAGTTGGTGGTGAAGGCGGTGAAGCCGCCCTCGGTGAGGAAAGTGCGCAGGCCGATCTCCTGGCGGGCCGCGTACAGCAGCGAGTCGTGGCGGATGCCACCGGGGCGCAGTGCGGGGACCACGTCGTAGGACTCGACGTATTCGGCGGCGAGTCCGGCGGCCTCCTTGTCCTCGACCTCGTCCACGACGGCCACCAGGTCGTTGACCGCGTAGGTGTTCACGGAGTAGCCGAACCGCAGCTGAGCTTCGACTTTGTCGCCCTCGGTCACGGCTACGTCGCGCATGTTGTCGCCGAAGCGGGCAAGGCGCAGGGTGCGTGAGGCGTGGCGGCCGACGGCGGCCCGTGCCCAGGCCGCGATGCGCCGGACGACCCTCGGGTCGGTGGCGTGACCGGCGACGATCTTGCGGTCGATGCCGAGGCGGGACTCGATGTGACCGAACTCGCGGTCACCGTGGGCCGCCTGGTTGAGGTTCATGAAGTCCATGTCGATGCTCGGCCAGGGCAGCGACAGGTTGTACTGGGTGTGCAGGTGCAGCAGGGGCCGGTCCAGCGCGCTGAGTCCGGCGATCCACATCTTGGCCGGTGAGAAGGTGTGCATCCACACGATCACGCCCACGCACGTGTCGGAGGCACTCGCCTCCTGGCACAGCCGCCGGATCGACTCGGCGTCGGTGAGGACCGGCTTCCACACGATCTTGACCGGGATCTTCCCGGGGGCGCCGAGGATCTCGGAGATGCTCCTGGACTGTTTGGCCACCTGGTGCAGGATGTCGTCGCCGTACAGGCCCTGGCTTCCGGTGAGAAACCAGATCTCCTGGTTCGGGTAGGGCGTGGCGTTGGTCTCCATGAGGCTTCCTTTCAAAGGGAGTTGACCACCGGGCGGGGGTGCCGCTCAGGCGGATGCCTGGGCGCGGAGGTGGCGCAGCCGGTGCATGACCTCGTTGGCCCCGCGGCCGAAGTAGTCGTGCAGGAGCCGGTATTCGGCGTACAGGCGGTCGTAGGCGGCGGCCCGCTCGGGGTCGGGCTGATAGACGGCCGGGCGTGCCTTGCCCATGGCGTGGGCGGCCGCCCGGATGTCCGGGTACGCCCCGGCCGCGACCGCCGCGTGCATCGCCGCGCCGAGCGCGGCACCCTGCGCCGAGTCGATGACACCGAGGGGGAGGCGGGTGACGTCGGCGTAGATCTGCATCAGCAGCGCGTTCTTCGTCAGCCCGCCCGCGATGATCAGCTCTCGGACCGGCACACCGGACGTCTCGAACGCCTCGATGACGGTGCGCGTGCCGAAGGCGGTGGCCTCCAGCAGCGCCCGGTAGACGTCCTCGGGGCGGGTGGACAGCGTCAGACCCACCAGGACGCCGCTCAGGTCATGGTCGACCAGGACGGAACGGTTGCCGCTCTGCCAGTCCAGGGCGATCAGCCCGTGCTCGCCCACCTTCTGTTCGGCGGCGAGGGCGGTGAGGTGTTCGTGCGGGTCGCGGCCGAGCGCGGCGGCCTGCTCGGCGTACGACACGGGGAACCCGGTACGGACGAACCAGCCGAAGATGTCTCCGACGCCGCTCTGCCCGGCCTCGTAGCCCCACAGGCCCGGCAGGATGCCGCCGTCGACGACCCCGCACATGCCGGGCACCTCGGCCCACTGGTCGGAGCTCATCACATGACAGGTGGAGGTGCCCATGATGGCGACCATCCGGCCCGGTTCCACCGCGGTGGCCGCGGGTGCCGTCACATGGGCGTCCACGTTCCCCACGCACACGGCGATGCCTTCGGGCAGCCCCGTCCACGCGGCAGCCTCGGCCGTCAACACCCCGGCCAGATCGCCGAGTTGGCGGATCGGCTGGTCCAGCTTGTCGGTCACGAAGTCGGCGAAGCCGGGGTTGAGCGCGGCGAGGTAGTCGGGGGCGGGGTAACTGCCGTCCTGGAGCTGGCCCTTGTATCCGGCGGTGCAGGCGTTGCGGACGTAGGTGCCGGACAGGCGCCACACGATCCAGTCGGCGGCCTCGATCCAGCGGTCGGTCAGCTCGTAGAGTTCGGGGTCCTCCTCCAGCAACTGGAGGGCCTTGGCGAACTCCCACTCAGAGGAGATCTTCCCGCCGTACCGCCGCAGCCAGGGCTCCCCCCGTTCGTCGGCCAGTGCGGTGATGCGGTCGGCCTGGGCCTGCGCGGCGTGGTGGCGCCACAGTTTGACGTAGGCGTGCGGGCGGCCGGCGAGGTCGGGCAGTTCGCACAGGGGCGTGCCGTCGGCGAGGACCGGCAGGACCGTGCACGCGGTGAAGTCCGTGCCGATACCGATGACCTGCTCCGGCCGCACACCGGAGCGGGCCAGGGCCTCGGGTACGGCGATCCGCAGGACGTCGATGTAGTCCGCGGGCACCTGCAGTGCCCAGTCGGGCGGCAGCGGGGTGCCGTCGGGGAGCTTCCGGTCGAGGACGGCGTGGGTGTAGGGGTGCTCGGCGGCGGCCAGTTCGGCGCCGTCGGCGAGGCGGACCACCACGGCCCGCCCGGACAGCGTTCCGTAGTCGACTCCGATGACGTAGGTGTCGGGGTGGGTGTGTTCGCTGTGCTCGGCGTTCACCACCGGGTCGCCCTTCTGTTCGGTGTTTCGTACGCTGTTCGACATGCTGGATGAGGTGGAGAGAGGGAATCCGCGGAGTAGGGGTTCCGGTCGGGGCCAGGCTCAAGTGCCAGGGCCCCAACCGGAGTTGGCCGTCAGCCGGTGACCGGCGCGACGGTGATGCGGTCGATGTTCGGTGCGTAGGCGCCGGCGTCGGCGAAGGTGACCGTGTTGGTGCCGGCGGTGAGAGTGACCGGGACGGGCAGGTCCCAATAGGTGGACCAGCTGTAGTTGTTACGGAACATGACGGTCTGCGCGGTGCCACCGTTGATCGAGATCTGGGCCGCCCGGGAGACGACGTTGGTGTTGTAGTTCCCGGAGCCGGAGACCTGGTCGTTGGCGTAGCGGACGTTCATGACGTACCGCCCGGCGCCGGCGGCGCTCACCTTGAAGGTGAGGGTGTTGGCCGAGCCGTTGCCGATGTAGCCGACGTACTGGCCGCCGGAGGCCCAGGTGTCCGAGGTGGCGACGGCGGTTCCCGCGAGGGTGCCGCTCTCGGCCTCGTAGGCGGTGACGCCCGTGGTGTCGGCGCTCGCGGAGACGCGCAGGTCGCGCAGTGTCAGCGTGGTGGAGCCCGAAGTGGCCGCGGTGATGCGGTTGTTGCCCGCCGACAGGTACAGCCGCGAGCTCTTGTCGGTGAGCGTGCCGCTCGTGGAGGCCAGCGTGACGGCGGTGGAGCCGTCGAGGGTGAGGGTGCCGGACCCGTTGGAGGAGTAGTCGGTGTGCACGGTGTAGTAGCCGTCGGTCGGCGCGTAGACGTCCAGGGCGGCGGAGGAGCCCGAGGTCAGGGCCAGGGCGCCGGCACCGGTCGTGCCGGAGGCCGTGTAGCTGTAGGTGGGCGAGCCGGTGATGTCCGCGTACGTGGCCGGGTAGGAGGTGTCCGCGGTGGAGGCCGCGGTGAGGTCGATCTTGTCGAGGGTGACCTCGTTGGTCCCCTTGGCCAGGGTGATCGTGTGGGTGCCCGCGGTCAGGGACACCGAGGCGCCGGCCGTGGAGCGGTAGGTCCAGTTCAGCGTCGGCGAGTAGCTGACCGTCTGGGACGAGCCACCGTCGACGGTGAGGGTCTGGGTCGCCGGGCCGCCGGACTGGTTGCCGTAGAAGACGTTGAGGTTGTACGTGCCCGTGGTGGGGACGCTGACGCTGAAGGCGACCTTGCTGTCCGTCTGGTTCAGGCTGCCGACGTCCTTGGTGCCCGAGGTGGCGTAGCCGTACGCGTTGGAGACGGAGCCCTGGGTGTAGACGGTGCCGTCCGTGATGGTCGCGCTCTCGGCCTCGTACGACGCCGACCACGGGGTGCTCGCCGCGGTGGGCGTGCCGGTGCCCGCGGGGTTGACGACGATCCGGTAGGCCGACATGGGGTCGAGGTTGGTCAGCGGCACGGTGATGCTGCCGTCCGAGGCGACGGTGTACGTGCTGCGGGCCAGCACGGTCGGCGCGGGGCCAGCGCCTTCGTAGCCGCTCCAGGCGGTGCGCTCCACCGAGACGTTGACGGTGCTGCCGAACGACGACGGTATGTGCTGCACGACGGTGTTCGCCGAGCCGGAGGTGCCGCCGCCGAGGAGGACCTGGGCCTGCTTACGGCCGGTGTCGAGGGACGCGATGCCCTGGAGGGTGTCGATCACGTTGGACTGCGGCGGGGTCACCTTGGCGGTCTGGCCGGTCAGCCCCGCGTACCAACGCAGCAGCCACCAGTCGCCGTTGGGGATGTTGGTCTGGCTGACGTTGCCGTCCAGGTTCCCCGCGATGTCCCAGTACGCCTGGTCGGCGTAGACCTTGTTCCGCTCGAACATGGACATCCACTGGACCATCTGGCCCGGGACCGAGAGGTCGCGGCGGTCACCGTACTCGTTGATGTTGACCGGCCGCGCGCTGATGCCGGCGTTGCTCTCGATGGTCCGGTAGGCGGCGAGGTTCCCCTCGAAGTTGGACAGGGAACTGGGGTCCAGTTCGTGCCAGGTGGTCATGTCCGGCAGGACGTTGTTGGCCTTGGCCCAGGGGTAGAAGTCGCCCATCAGGCGGGCGTCGTAGTGGGTCTCGTTGGGGCCGGCGATGCGGGCGTTCGGGATGATCGAGCGGATCTTGTTGTAGACCGTCGTCCAGTCGCTCTCGAAGCTCGCGAGCGCGCTGTTGTACGTGGCGGTGGTCGAACTGCCCAGCCCCGTGTACCAGTTGCCGTCCGGCTCGTTGAACGGCACCCACACGAACGTGCTCGCGTCGGAGCGGGCCGCGACCTTGCTGACCATCGTGTCGACCTTGGACAGGTAGTCGCTCAGCCCCAGGTTCTCGTACGGCCACTGGGCGTAGATGTCCTGCATGTAGATCAGGTTGTCGCCGCCGCCCCCGCGGGCGAAGGCGGGCTGGACGGCCAGCGCGTCGCCGTTGGGGTGCTGGGTGCCGTCGGGCGCCTTCTGGGCGATGGACGTCATGTGCAGGGGCGTGACCAGGCTGTCGCCGGGCACGCCGTCGTCGCTGAGTCCGTACAGGGCGCCGTTGGCTCCGTGCATGACCGCGCCGGTGGTCGTGCCGAGATCGACGGTCAGCTGCGGGGTGGCCGCCTGCGCGGCGGGGACGGTCAGCGCCGTGCCCACGAGGGTGGCGGTCACCACGACCGCGCCCATGAGTCCGCTGACAGAACGGGGTCTGCGAGGTGTTCCAGGCATGGCTGTCCTCCTCCTCCCGCGGCGTCGCGGGAGGCTGTCGGTGTGCTTCGGGGTGACCTGGGCGGGCGAACGCGCCGCGCCCCGGGGCTACTTGACGGCGCCGCTCGTGATGCCGGAGACGATGCGGCGCTGCGCGATGACGAAGACGAGGACCATGGGGAGGCTCATCATCACAACGTAGGCGAAGATCAGGTGCCAGTTGTTGAGGTAGAGCTGCGCGTTGGCGACCTGGTAGAGGTTGAGCGGGAGAGTAGCCTTGGCGCCGCCGCCGAGGACGAAGAAGGCATAGAAGATGTCGCTCCAGGCATAGAGCATCACCATGATCGTCGCCGTGGCGATGACCGGGCGCAGCAGCGGCAGGATGATGCGGAAGAAGACCCGCACCGGTCCGGCGCCGTCCATACGGGCGGCCTCCTCCAACTCCTCGGGGAGGGCGCGGATGAACCCGGTCATGAAGAAGATCGAGGTGGACAGGTACATCCCGGCGTAGACACCGATCATGCCGGGACGGGTGCCGGCCAGGCCCAGTTGGCGCAGCTCCATGACGATGGTGATCACCGCGGGAGGCAGCAGCAGCCCGCTGATGCTCAGCGCGTACAGGGTGTTGACCAGGCGCCCCTTGCGGCGGGCGAACACCCAGGCGGCACCGGCCCCGAGGAGCAGGACGAGGACGACGGACGGGGCGACGACCAGGAGGCTGTTGACGAAACCCTGGACGACCTTGCCCTCGTCGAAGCTCTGCTGGTAGTTCGCGGCGGCCTGGACGTGGTGGGGCAGGGAGAGGTTGGGCTTGATGGCCTCCGCCTGCGGCTTCACCGAGGTGACCGCCACCAGCCACAGCGGGATGCCGATGGTGACGGCGGCGATCAGGAGGACGGCGAGCGGCTGGACCCAGCGCGGCGGGCGCAGGCGTGCGGGGGCGAACGCGGTAACGGTGGTCACTGGTTGTTCTCCCTGCGGCGCAGGCCGACGATGACGGGCACGGCGAGGACGACGACGATGAGGAAGAGCACCAGGCTCATCGCGGACGCCTGCGCGTACAGGCCCTGGCCGAAGATGCGGAACATGTAGATGTTGAAGACTTCGGTCTCACTGCCGGGGCCGCCTCCGGTGGTGGCCTGGACGATGTCGAAGGTGTTCATGGAGCCGATCAGCGCGGTCGTCACATTGAAGGTGACCGCGGGCGCGAGCAGCGGGAACCTGACCGACCAGAAGGTGCGCCACCAGCCGGCCCCGTCGATACGGGCGGCCTCCAGCACATCACCGGGCATGCTCTTCAGGCCCGCCAGGTAGATCAGCATGGCCAGGCCCATCCACTTCCAGCCATGGATGAGGGTCACCACGACCAGCGTCCAGGTGGTCGAGCCGAGCCAGGGGGTGTCGACGTGGTGTCCCGCCAGGGAGGACAGCACGCTGTTGAGTGCCCCGTCCTGGGCGAGCAGGGCCCGGAAGATGTAGCCGACGGCCAGCGCGGAGATCAGTACCGGGAGGAAGAAGACCGCGCGGAAGAAGCGGTTGAAGCGGGTGTCGCGCTCCAGCAGCAGGGCGAGGGCGAGACCGAAGCCGTTCTGGAAGACGGCCACGAGGACCGCGTACACAAGGGTGATGCGGATGTCGCGGACCATCGACCCGTCATGCAGGATGGTGCTGAAGTTCGACAGGCCCACGAAGCCGATCTGCGAGTGGAACGCCGACCAGTCGGTGAACGGGTAGACGAAGTTCAGCAGGTTCGGCAGCAGGAAGAACACGCCGAACACGGCGAGCGCGGGCAGAGCGAACCACCACGGCTGGTTGGCCTTGCTGCGGAGTCGGTTGCGACGGGACGGCCGGTCCTGGTCGTCGTCCTGGTCTCGGTCCTGCGCACGCGTGGCGTCGATAGCGTTCATCGTGGCGGTGTCCACCACTTTCTTGACCTCCGGTACGGGGCCCCGGGCACACCGCCGACGGGCGGCCCGGGGGAGGGGCTGGGCTGGGGGGTGTCTTGTGGATCGGGCCGGCTCCACGAGGCGGTGCCTTCGAAGCCGAGCCGAGCGGGGTGTGGTTGGCGCAGCTGCACGGCGGAGGAGGGCGTCGACGCGATGGGGGTCCCCTGCTCGAGCGAAGGCGAGACCTCGGGGGAGTCGGCAACCGACGACAACGCCGCTGGGTCCCCCCACGCCCTCAAGGCAGTGGGGGAGTGCGTGCCACACCCCGCGACTCCGGCGTGATCCACAAGGCACCCCTGAGGGGCGCCGGTCAGAAGCCGGAGACGCCGCGTGCCTTGAGGACCTGCTTGAACTGGTCCTCGGCAGCCTGGGCGACCTGGAGCGGGGTCTTCTTGCCGTAGATCATGTCGGCGAGGGCGAGGTGCATGTCGGGAGCGGTGAGCGCCTTGACCTGGAAGACACCAGAGGCGGTGGACAGCGCCTTGGCCTGGGCGATCGCGGTCTGCGGCAGGCCGTCGGGGTTGGCCACGGACGGCTCCACGGACACGAGCTTGTTGGCCTTGATGTAGGCCGGGTAGTCCGGGCCGAGCCAGAAGGACATGAACTGCCGGGCGGCGTTCTGCCTCTTGGCGTCACCGGTGTTGAAGGCGACCACGCCGTTGGTCTGGTCGGGGGAGTACTCGGCCTTGGCGGAGCTGTTGGCGATGGGGAACCAGCCGAGCTTCTTGTCGATGTCAGCCGTGCTGGAGGTGGCCTGGATCTCGGACTGGAGTGCGGTGACGTTGAGGGCCATCGCGGCGGTGCCGTCCATGATCGCCTTGCCCTGGTCGACGAAGGTGGCGGTCTTGTAGTTCTTCTGCGCCAGGCCGCCGTCGAGGACCTTCGTCTTGTACTTGGTGATCGCGTCGACGACGGTCTTGTTGGTCCAACTGTCCTTGTTCTTGTTGAGGTTGTCCCAGAAGGACTGCGGCAGGTCCGTCATCTGGGCCTGGACCTGCCACTGCAGGGGCCACTTGTCGCCGCCGACCTCGAAGAACGGGGCCACGCCCGAGACCTTCGACTTGATCTTCGCGGCGTCGGCGAGCATCTCGTCGTAGCTGGTCGGCATGGTGGTGATGCCGGCCTTCGCGAAGACGTCCTTGTTGTAGTAGACGCCGAGGACCGCGGGGCTGGTGACGATGGCCGCGTAGCGGTGGCCGTCCACCTGGCCGAGGGTCTTCTCCGTCGTGCCGAGCTTGGAGACCCAGTCCTCGTTGTCGAGCTGCAGCAGGTTCTTGGCCGGCTGGACGAACGGCAGGGTGCTGCCCGTGGGCTGCCAGAACATCAGGTCCGGCTTGACGCCCGAGGCGAGCTTGGTCGGGACGTTCGACTCGTAGGGGTCGGGTATCACCTCGGTGGTGATCTTGGCTCCGGTGGCCTTCTCGAACGCCTCGATGGCCTGCTTGGGCTCCGAGACGCTGTTCTGGGCGACCCACATGGTGAGGGTGACGCCCTTGAGGGAGGCGGTCGGGTTGACCGAGCCCTCGGGTGCGGCGGCCGTGGTGGCACCCGTGCTGTCACTGCACGCGGTCGCGGTCAGCCCGAGAACACAGGCGGTGGCAAGGACGGAGACAGCTCTTCTCATGGCGAGATCCTTGGTCGTACGCGGAAGGGAGGCGGGGCGGTGCTGCGGAGCTGGGCGATGACTGCGGGGAAGGCGGTTGGATCAGGCGAGCGCGGGCGCGGCGGACGTGACGGATATCGCGAGCGCGGACGTCCGGTCCGGCTCATGCGTCGCGTGGCCCCGAGCTCTCCCGGAGGATGAGGGTGGGTTCGGCCGGTACCGGCGCGGGTTCCTGCTGAGCGGTGTCGAGTTGGGAGCGCAGCAGCCCGAACGCGGCGCGGCCCAGCCCGTGGAAGTCCATGCGGACCGTGGTGAGGGACGGGGTGACGAAACCGGAGTGCGGGGCGTCGTCGAAGCCGATGACGCTGATGTCCTCCGGGACCCGCCGACCCGCGTGGTGCAGGGCCCGCAGGACACCCAGCGCCAGGTCGTCGTTGCCGCACAGGATCGCGGTGACGTCCTGGTTGCGGGCGAGCTTCTTGCCGGCCTCGTATCCGGCCTGGGCGTCCCAGCCCTTGCCGCACGGCGCGGGCGGGGTGACGCCGGCCGCTTCCAGGGCCTGGCGCCAGCCTTCGGCACGAGGTCCCGCCAGGCGCCGGGTTCCGGTCGAGGCGGGAATCGCTACGTAGTGGACGTTCTCGTGCCCGAGTGCCAGCAGGTGCTCCGTGGCGGCCCGTGCCGCCTCGCGGTCGTCGGCCCACACCGCCGGACGGCCGGGTGTACGGCCCGGCGGCGGCGCTTCCACCACCGCCGCGCACGGCACGTGTGCCGGTACGCGATCCAGGGCGGCGGCACCGAGGCGGTCGAAGCCGATGACCACCACGCCGCCACCGGTGTCGGCGGCCGCGGCGATCGTGCGGTCCAGGTCGTCCTCGGGTGTCACGACCCGCACGCCCAGCGTGTATCCGGCGGCGCGGGACGCCTCCTCCAGACCCTGCAGGGTGGCCGCATAGCCGTAGAGGACGGTGTTCGACGTGATGACGGTGACCGACCGGGTCACTCCGCTGGCCAGTGCGAACGCGGTGGCGTTGCGCCTGAACCCCAGGGCTTCGATGGCCGCCTCGACCCGCTTGCGGGTCTCCTCCCGGACGTTCGGGTGGCCGTTGATGACCCTCGAAACGGTCTGGTAGGAGACGCCCGACGCCTGGGCGACGTCGCGAATACTGGCGGCCTTCTGCTGCCCCTGACGGGGGTCGCCGTGGCTGCCGGAGCTTGTGTGACCGGTCACATCCATGCCAGGATTGTGAGCGGTCACAACGTGGGCGTCAAGAGACCGTAACTGGGGATTTACCTTTCGAACACGCCCGACGGCGCGGCACATCCCTCTCCCGCCGAGTGCGAATCACCAGCTCAGCACCCACGAAGGCCACGGCAGGACCGAACCATCCCGGAAGGGGAAAACGCGTTGACCGCTGTCGTCGCAACAGTCGAGAGGTCCCGTATCTGGTCGCACCCGGAGCTCGGGCTGCACGCCGTCCTGGACGCCACGGGGTCGGTGAGACTGGGGACACCCGGCCAGGACTGGGCCCGCCTGGTCCCCCTCGTCGAGGTCACCGCGACCGGCCACGGGCGCATGTGGTCGGGAGAACGATTCATAGAGACGGCCATCGGCGACCGTCTGACCTACCGCGACCATGAGACGGTGCGGGACGGACGGGACGGAAGCCGGGAGCGTACGACGATCCGGCTGGCGGATCCGGCGACCGGGCTGGCCGCCGAGGTCACCCTGGAGGCGGGCTCCGGCGCCGACTCCGGTGCGGGTTTCCTGCGCGCACGGGTACGTCTCGTCAACGAGGGCGCCGCTCCGCTCCGGCTGGAGAGCGTCACGACCCTGGCCCTCGGTGGCATCTCCGACGCCGACGGCGGCCTCGACGGACTGACCCTGCACTGGGCGGACAACGACTGGCTCGCCGAATGCCGCTGGCGGCAGGCCGCGTTCCGCGACGAGGTCGTCCCGCTGAGCCGAGCCGCCCACGGCCACGAGGGACGCGGCTGCTTCGAGCGTTACTCACAGGGCAGCTGGTCCACTGGCCGCCACCTCCCCGTCGCCGCCCTCACCGACCGGGACGGCCGCGCCTGGCTCTGGCAGATCGAGTCCAGCGCGGGCTGGCGCTTCGAGACCGGCGAACGCGAGGGCGCGGCCTACGTCGCCCTGTTCGGACCCGACGACGCCCACCACCAGTGGCACCACACCCTCGCCCCCGGCCAGGAGTTCCACACCGTCCCCGCCGTTTTCGTCCGCACGGAGACCGGCGGCCTGGACGCAGCCTTCGGGACCCTCACGGACTACCGTCGCGGCATCCGTCGCGACCACCCCGACCACCGCACGCTCCCGGTGATCTACAACGACTACATGAACACCCTCATGGGTGATCCCACCACGGAACGGCTCCTGCCCCTCATCGAGGCGGCGGCGACCGCGGGCGCCGAGGTCTTCGTGATCGACGCCGGCTGGTACGACGACGACGCTCAGGGCTGGTGGGACGCCGTCGGCGCGTGGGAGGCCGCCCCCAACCGCTTCCCGGGCGGCATACGGGAGGTCCTGGACGCCATCCGTCGGCACGGTATGACCCCGGGACTCTGGCTCGAACCCGAAGTCGTCGGCGTACGCAGCCCCTTGGCGCACTCCCTGCCGCCCGAGGCGTTCTTCCGACGCGGCGGTCTGCGCGTCACGGAACACGGCCGCCACCACCTGGACCTCCGTCACCCGGCTGCCCGCACGCACCTCGACGAGGTCGTGGACCGGCTGGTCGGCGAATGGGGCGTCGGATACCTGAAGCTCGACTACAACATCAACATCGGTCCGGGGACGGAGGGCGGCGTCGGTACGGCGAAGGGTGTCGAAAGCGCGGGCGCCGGGCTGCTCGGGCACCACCGCGCCCACCTCGACTGGATGGCCGGACTCCTCGACCGCCACCCCCACCTCGTCCTGGAGAACTGCGGGTCGGGCGGCCTGCGCATGGACTACGCGCAACTCGCGGTGGCACAAATCCAGTCCACCAGCGACCAGCAGGACCCGCTGCGCTACCCGCCCATCGCCGCAGCGGCCGCCACCGCCGCGACACCCGAGCAGGCCGCCGTGTGGGCGTACCCCCAGCCGGACCAGAGCCTGGACGAGATCGCCTTCACCCTCACCGGCGCGCTCCTCGGCCGTATCCACCTCTCCGGCTTCCTCAACCTCATGAGCGACGAGCAGTTCGACCTCGTCCGCTCGGCGATCTCGGTCTACAAGGACCTCCGGCCCGAGATCAACGGCACGCACCCGTTCTGGCCACTGGGCCTTCCCGACTGGGAGGACGAGTGGATCGCCCATGGACTGCGGGGGCAGGAGGCCACGTACCTCGTGATCTGGAGACGCGAGTCCGGCAGCGGCGGCGGGACCGTCCCGAGCGGTGACGGCGGCGGGACCGTCCCGAGCGGTGTCGGCGGGACCGTCCCGGTCGGTGTCGGCGACGGGAACAGCCCCGCCGACACCGACCGCACACTCACCGTCCCCCACCTGCGGGGCGCGCACGTTCACACCACGGTGCTGCATCCCGCGACCGCCGGTGCCGCCACGGAGTGGGACGCGGGCGGCGGGCGGCTGACCGTGTCCCTGCCTCGTGCCAACACCGCCGTTCTCCTCCGCTTGAGCCCGGTTTCACATGGATGACGTCCTCGACGGGCAGCTCCCGATCGCTGGGCGCGAGGGTCCACCGACGAGTGGCTGTCGGCGGGGACGGAGGCTGACACTCGGGCCTGTCCGGCGGATCATGCCGGAGAGGCGGGGTCTGGCACGCCCGTCCCCAAGCTCTTCGAGCAGGGGCTGCCCACAGCGGCGTTGTCGTCGGTCGCCGACTCCCCCGAGCTCTCGGCTTCACTTGAGCAGGGCGACCCCCATCGCGTCGGCGCCCTCCTCCGTCTTGCAGCTGGACGCATCAGACCCCGCTCACCTGCGCTTATGAGGCGCCGTTACTTCCCTCCGACCTGATCCGCCGGACAGGCCCCAGTCCGCGCAGGGTGGCGGGTGATGCGCGGCCGGTAGCGCCGGGCATCACTCGCCGGGGAACGACTCAGTGCTTGTTGACCGCCGAGGCCCAGTCGAAGTTCACGCCCATCTGGGCGTACATGGTCGAGTACCCGACGAAGCAGTTGAACTTCTCGACCTTGCCGTTGTGCAGGTACCAGAAGTCGGCGGTCGGCACGTCGACCTTCGCGCCGGTCGGCTTGACGGTGCCCGCCGGCGACTGCAGCGGTCCCTCGAACGTGCCCTGGATCGACAGCTCGATGCTGACCACGTCGCCGTTCACGGTGATGCGCTTGAGGTCACGGTGAACATCGGGGAAGAGATTGGCCATGTAGGGCAGCACGTCACCGAGCGCCTTGCCCCGATATGCCTGTCCGGCGACCATGTCGTTGAAGACGCCGTCCTTGGCGAAGCTGTTGACGAACGTGTTGACGTCCAGGCTGTTGCCCTCCGCCACGTGGTACGCGCGCAGGACGACTGCGAGATTGGCCCTCTCGTGCTTGGTCAGGTGGCGGTCCGTGAGCGGCAGCTTCGCCAGTTCGCCAGGAGTCAGGTCCGCGTGGACCGCCGTACTGCTGTGGACCGCCGCACTGCTGTGGGCGGGGCTTGCGGCCTGTGTCGGCGCAGCGGCGATGGAAAGACCACCCAGGATCGCTATCGCGGCCGTGGCGGTGATCGACTTCCGGCTGAGCAGCTTCATGTCGTGTTCCTCCAGGTTTGTTCTCAGAATCTGAGATCCGTCGCAACGGTCTCTCTCGCGTTCTTAGTAAATCAAACGCTCGCTTGAGCTTATGGACGGCAGTGCAAGTCGTCAAGCCAATGTTTGAATTGTGTGGTCGCGCGGCCATGGAGACGTGTGCCCGCGCGGCCGTGTCGCGGCGGGTCGGATCGGGTCTGCGGCAGTGATCCGGGGCGGCGTTCGGCGACCCGGCCGCCCGCTCTTCGAGGTCTTCAACCACCGCTTCAAGGTGGGGTGTTCGATCAGTGCACACACGGCACGCACGTGGGCGGCCTCCGCCTTCTCGCGGGCCTTGGCACCGGTGTCGCGCTTGGCGTCGCGCTCACGTTGGGATCGGATTCGCTCGAGTTCGGCCCCGATCCGTGAAGCGGCTGTTTGACAATGTACTCAAGCAGCTGCTTGAATACATGCTATGACACGGGCGGAAAAGACGGACCTGCGCCGAGAGGCCGGTCAGCGCACGCGGGACGGCCTGCAGACGGCCGCCCTGGAGTTGCTCGCGCAACGAGGGCAGGAGGGCGTGACACTCCGCGAGATCACGGATCGCGCCGGAGCCAACGTCGCCGCGGTGAGTTACCACTTCGGGTCGCTGAAGGCACTGTGCGACTCGGCGATAGAGCACGCGTTGGAACGGTATCTGGACGAAAAGATCCTGGAACTCGATTCCCTCGCCTCCACTGCGACACTCCATGAGGTGGCGGCAGCGTTCGCCCGGCCGATGGTGCGCGCACTGGCGGCCGGTGGACAAGACCTGGCCGTGATGCGGACCGTGGCGCGCGTCGGCATCGAGCCGCCCCAGGGGTGGGATCGGCTGGACGGCAAGTTCGACCAGAGTCGCCGGGCGGCCGTCCGGGTGCTGGCCCAGAACATTCCCGGAGCCGACGAGCAGGAACTGATCTTCCGTACGCGATGCGCGGCCGGCCTGCTGAACTGGCTCGCGCTGGCGCCCATCGGCACCGAGCTGGCCGCCATGTCCGCCGAGCAGATCGAGCGGCAACTGGTCCCCGTGGTGGCCGGGGCGTTCCGCGGGGATGCCGCCGTCGGCCGCTGACCAGGCCACAGGAGCTTCGCGACGACTCGATCGCTGATTGGGACATGCGACTCGATCACTTCGTAGGACAGTGCCGGCGAGGTCGTCTGCGGGTTCAGAACGAAGAGCCGGGGGAGGTGACCGTGCCCGAGATCTGGGCCGAGTCGGACATCGGCATCAGTGAGCTCGCGCTCGGTTGCCGCGACCCTGAGGTGCGGGCGCGGTTCCGGTGCGAGGTCCTGGACTTTGAGCGTTGATCGGCAAGGGTCGCCAAGACCCTCAAAGGACTCATAATCCGGCGGCCGTGGGTTCGAGTCCCACCCGCCCTACCAGAACATGCCCTGACCTGCGAAAACGTTCCTCGTGAGGTGCCGGAGCGTCAACTTCTCGCCAGCGGACGGAATCCGCTGCTCGCGGGTTTGTGGCCGGGGCGGTCTGTATCGGCTGATAGTTGTCTGACCTGCATAGGTGCGACAGGCAGGTAGCTGGTGCGAGCTGTGGCAGGTGAGCGCGTGGCGACAGAGCCGTGATGTTGGGGACAACGTGGGGACATCGGTACCCGGAGAGTGCCCGCGAGGAGCTGCGGTTCAGGTCTGCCGTCTGCTGTGGGTCGAGGTGTTCGCTGTGGCGATCCGACGTGATCAATTCAGTGGATCTGAACAGAACGACCACATATGTTACCTCCGATTGGCCGAACCGTCGGCGCCTGACCAGCGCCTGACGACGGGCGGCCGAATTCTACGGAGGGGAAGACAAGTTGAAGAGAAAGACTGTCCGTCGCGCTGCCCGGACGGGCGCTATAGCCCTGCTCACTGTGGCGGTTGTGGCCGGAACCGCTGCCGGTGCGTTCGCGGCCGACGGGGCACGGACGACGGGCGCGGGCACCGGACCACAGATCGTCAGCTCGTCCGAATACGCCAAGGAAGGCGGCGTTGATCCTCAGTCCATGGCACCCATCGGGGAAGTCGCTCCCGCCCACGGGGCCGGCGTGGAGAAGCTCACTGACCTGCTGACGAACACGACCCGGCTCGACCTCTTCCAGGCGCCCGGCGTGGAGGAGTACGAAAAGGTCGGTCAGACGCTCACGTTCAGTCTCGGCGACGGGAACGTCGAGCACCCGCTCAACATCACACGCCTGACCGTCCACGGGGACGTGCCGTCGTCGGTCCTCTCGGCCGAGGGTGACGAGATGAGCACGAGCACACTGCCCGACGGCAGCCAACTGCTGACCGCCGTGGGCAAGGAGGGCACCAGGGTCAGCACCCTGTCCAAGGACGGCCTGCTGACGCTGTGGGAGGCGCCGCTCACCTCCGCGCAGAACACCTACAGCACGGAGGACCTAGTGCGTTGGGCCACGACGGTCGACGAGCGGGGAATCACGGCTTCGCACGCGCCGGGTCTCACCGCTGCCCGGGCCGAGCCCCACTGCCAGCTCACCAAGAGCAGGAAGCCCTACCTGCACGGGGGGTACACGCACATCCAGGCCGAGGCCGCGATGCTCTGCGATCAGAGGGGCAAGGGGAACTTCGAGTCTTCGCTGCGCCAGTACCAGGGGCTCGGTATCTGGAAGACCAAGGACGTCGCGGGCTACACCAACGAGCAGGGCCAGAACTTCCCGGTCACCCTGCACTTCGAGTGCTCACGGCTCACCACCAGTGGCTGGGTGTACCGGAGCGACATAGGCAACGCGACGCTGCGCAACGCCAACGGCTACTGGGGAGACCACAACGTCCATTCGGAGACGGCTACGATCCACTGCGCGTAGATCGCTGTTCCCTGACGCTGTCCGCTTCCAAGCGGTACGCCGGTGACGGACCGCCGTCGCTGTACCGAAACTGATCGAGCGGCGTAGGGTTTGCGGCAGTGATATCGCGCATGCCAACAGTCCATGTGACGCACCGACCAGGCGCAAGCCAGTGAATGGGGAACGGGTGGAAAACGAACGACGCCGCCCCGATTCGGCGGACCTCGTCGTGGCCGGGTGCGGCTGGCTCCTGATCGTGGCCGTCATCGCCATGCCCGGACTCATCCTGAACGACGGACCCCTGACGGCGTACATGGCCGTTGTGGGCGGGGTGATCGGGTTCTTGTGGGCGCGCAGGAGGCTGTACCGCTGAGGGTGCTGTCCCGTCAGGGAGGCGCTACACGTGGTGCGGCCGTTTGCCGACCGGGCGCTGAACGAGTTGACGATGCAGTTGCTCACCAAGGCGCACGGCGATGGCGACGAGGTGTCGGGGCGGATCTCGCGTTCGATCGCCCTCTGAACCAGCGCCATGGGGCGGCAAATCGAAGGCCCTGACATGTCGACGATCTTGGACTCGCCCTATCTGCGAGTCAGAGGTAGTCCTCCAGGCGTGCCACTGCGAAGCCCTGCTCCTGGATATGCCGCAGCATGTTCGCCGTCATCTCGGTCATCGAGTGACCCTTGAGCTGTCCGGGGCCACGGAAGTGGGCCAGGATGATGTCGCCCGCGTGGAGTTTCTTGTCAGGACGCTGGTATTGCATGTTGGCGATCTGCATGGACTCGCGCCACAGCACGAGCGCCTCGATTCCGCACTGCCCGGCTGCGGTGCGGGTGTTCTCGTTCCAGTTGCCGTAGGGCGGTCGCATGAGACGCGGGACGCTTCCGTACTCCTTGCCGAGCTTGGTCTGCTGGCCGCAGATCTCCTCGTGCTGCGCGGCCGCGCCCTTGGCGCGCAGATTGGGATGGGTCAGCGTGTGGTTCTGAATCTTGTTCCCGAGCTGCTGCAGCGGCTTGAAGTAGCCGTAGTCGGAACTGATGATCGAGTCAGTCAGGAACATAGTGAAGGGGACCTTGAGTTCGCGCATCATTCTCACGAACTTGGGGTCTTTCTCGGCGCCGTCGTCGAAGGTGATGAAGACGACCTTGTCTTTGGTGGGTATGTCACTGATCGCCGGCACCGGTTCGCCCGCCCGGCGCTTTACGGGCTTGACCTTCGGTGGGGCGGGCGGCGAGGCGAGGGGCTTGAGGCCCCAGGCGCTGAAGGCCGCGGCGCTTGCGACGGGGGCCTTGCCTCCGGCCCGGGTGGACCCCGACGGGCGAACGGAGCTCGAAGCGGCAGGCTTTACCGCATGGACGGCCGCCGCACAGCCCGATATGAGCAGGGTCCCGATGAGCGCCAGCCCTGCGATTTTCTTGTTCACCCGAGAACTCCAAGTCCCGAACGCATCTTCTATGGCGTCCTGCTTGACGGAAGGCGCTGCCACGGGGTTCCAGCAGGCCGGTGTGACGTGAGCACGCGGAGGACTCTGCGTCTCGATTCCGCAAGTCGTAAGCATGCGGGTGCGAGTTGATCGTCCGTGCGGTCATTGTTCTGCCCTGCGGCCGCGGGGATGGAGTGGCTGTCGATGCAGCCGAAGGTGTCGACGTACACGTGAACGTGGCTCTGGCCAGGTTTTCGGATGCTGTTGGTGATCACCACTTGATGGCGTGAAGCTGGCCGGTCCCCTACCCATTGATCTGGTTGTGGTGGTCCGCTGGCGAGAACGGGGCGGAACGAGCAGTCGGAGCGGTGACCGCGATGACGATGGGGATCGGGTTCGGGGTGGGTGATCCCGCCGTTGACGGCGCGTATGGCACGGGCGAGCAGTTCCGGGTCCGGATAGCGGAAGGCAATTGGGCAGACCGACTGCTGGCCGTGATGGTTGATCAACTCGCGGGAGTTCTGATCAACGGCGGATCTGATGATCAAGGGGACGCCTGACGGCCAGGACTGCCTCTGCGACGGGCTCAAGGGCCATCCCGACGCTGTGGAGGGCGTCTGGCCTCGCACGATTGTTCAAACGTGTGTGGTTCACCTGCTGCGGAATTCGTTCCTTTATGCCGCCCGTCAGGACTGGGACAAGGTCGGCGAGGCCCTCAAGCCTGCCTACACCGCACCCAGCGAGGATGCGGCGACGGAGCGGTTCTTGGAGTTCCAGGAGTCCTGGGGTCAGAAGTACCCGGCGATCGTGAAACTGTGGTCGGACGGCTGGGCCGAGTTCGTGCCCTTCCTCTCCTTCGACGTCGAGATACGCAAGGTCATCTGCAGCACGAACGCGATCGAGAGCGTCAATGCCCGGATCCGCAAGGCTGTCCGCGCCCGCGGAAATTTCCCCAACGAGGCCGCCGCCCTCAAGTGCGTCTACATGGCGCTGATGAGCCTGGACCCGACGGGGAAGGGCCGCAAGAGGTGGACCATGCGCTGGAAGGCGCCGTGCAACGCCTTCCGGAGCGCCTTCAAGGGCGGCTGGCCCGGAACAACAGCTGACCACTCAACAACCAAGATCAGCCGTTGAATTGACACACACCACGTCGGCAGATCCGTGAAACAGCGCCTATCCGCCGTTGGCGGACTGGCCGTTCAAGGCCGCCCCAGGTCCACCGGGGTGGACGTGGCGTTCGGCGGAGGAGGGAGGACGATCGGGGGCTGGCCGGCGGGCGGGACCGGCGGGGTCATGTCCGACTTGGGCAGCTTCGGCGGGGTGGTCTGTTTGAACAGCGTGGTGTCGAAGTCGACCAGGCCGGTCTTCTCCATCACCGTGATGTGATCCAGGACGGTGTCGTTGGCCTGGTCGGCCAGGGCGCGCACCAGCGTGTTCTTCGTCGTTGAGCGGATCTTTGCCACGGTGTTGAAGATCGAACCGTGTGTCTGGCGGAGAATGTTGGCGAAGTCGATGTCGAACTGCTTGCCGCTGTCCGCCTTGAGGGTGATGACGAAACCTTCCTGCTGCGGACTGGCCACGTTGGGCAGCGTCACGTTCAGCATCGGCGCGATCTTGCGGCAGGTCTCGTCCAGCGCCGCGTGCCCGTCGATCAGATGCTGACTGGCGGTGAGGACCCCCTTGCTCTGCCCCTTCTGGAGCCCGATCTGCCCCACCGGGTGCTCCCATAGACCGGCTGCGCGCACCGCCACCACGAAGGCCCGGTCACCCTCGGTCAACGGCCCCCACTGGGTGTTGGCGATGATCCGGTCGTTCGAGGTCGACACGGTGTCAACTCCGAGCATCGACGGGTAGATCAGCGCGCCAAGTGTCAGGACCAGCGCGCCCCCTACGAAGATACCGCCCACCATGTTCAGCGAACGCTGCACCGTTCCTCCTGCCCGTCAACATATCCGCCGATCCGTCATCGCCCGACTGGGCGGACGAAGAGCATTACGCGCGCGGTGCCGTTCAGGTTCATCCGGCCCGGAAAAAGGGGTCATGAACGGCGCACGGGGAAGGCGTGAGTATGCGGGACGACGGCACGCGGCGTCTTCGGATGTTCCCGGTGTCAGGCGGGTTCTGGGAGAGGACGGCCGGGCAGTGTGGGTGTCCTGCGGCGCGACCAGGAGCTGTGGTTCCGCCCCACCGCTGTCCCGCGTGGAGACTGCGGCGACCAGGCCCGGGGTACGCAGGGGCTCGGGACACCCGCTCGACCCGACCTTCGACACCGCGCTGGAGAGCGTCGCCTGTGATGTCCGGCGCTTCCGTTCCTGGGGCTATGAGCTGATCAAGCATGACTTCTCGACGTACGACGTCTTCGGCCGGTTCGCCGCCCGAACTCGCCGAGCCGGGCTGGGCCCTGGCCGTCCGTTCGCTGACCAACGCGGAGATCCCCGTATGCCTCTACCGCACGATCGCCGACGCGGCCGGCCCCGCCGTCGTGATCGGCTGCAACACGGTCGGCCACCCGGCCGCCGGTCTGGTGCAGGTGCAGCGTACCGGCGACGACACCTCGGGCCGACAGTGGGAACGGACCCGCAGGATGGGCGTGAACACGCTCGCCTTCCTGCTGGCCCAGCACAACCGCCTCTTCGTACTCGACGCGGACTGTGTCCCGTGCACACCGCAGACCGACTGGGCTGTGAACCGTCAGTTCCTCGACGTCGTGGCCCGTTCGGGCACCGCGCTCTTCGTCTCCGTGGACCCGGCCGCGCGCGACGACCACAATGACCGCGATCTCACCCAAGCGGTCCGTACCGCCCTCGACGGCGGCACTCCGGGCGGTGTGGAACCCTTGACTGGCAGTGGACCACTGCGCCACGGCGTTGGCGCTCGGCCGGCGGCACGCTCACCTACGACTGGGGACACGACTGGGGCGCGTGGCCCCTGGCGGTGTGAGTGCTGTGCCGACAGGGCATCAGCGGCTGTGGACGGTCACGTAATTTCGTGACCGTCCACGAGTGAGCCTCCAGTCGAGCGCCAATGGCGGACACCCGCACCAGCGGACGGTGCGGTGGGCTCCTCGTACCATGCACATCAGGGCCCCGCATGCGTGGAACAGACCCGGCCGGGCCGGCGCCACCGCCTCCGGGTGTCCGAAGGAGCCTACGACCGCAGCGGCCGATCGCCGACACTCGTCGGCAGGACAGCCGCGCCTCTGCCTCTCCGTTCAGGCGCCCAGGCTCGGGGCAGCTTCTTCGGCCGGCAGACCTCGGGCGGTGACGAGGCGGGCACTGCCGTCAGCCAGGCGGTAGGAGAGGCCCACCACGGCCGTCTGTCCGGTGGTGACCTGGTCGGCGAGTACCCGGGAGCGGTCCAGTAGGAGGTCGACGGTGTGCCGTATGTGCTCGGCGATGATGTCGTCGTCGTGGGTAAGTCCGGCGGCGCGGGCGGCCAGGACGCTGGGCGTGACGCGCTCGACGACGTCGCGCACGTATCCGGTGGCGCCCAGTCCGTCAGTCAGGGCGGCACGGGTCGCCGCGACCGCGCCGCACGAGTCGTGGCCCAGCACGACGACCAGCGGGCAGTCCAGGACGCTCACTCCGTACTCGATGCTGCCCAGCACTTCGGGCCCGGCCACGTGGCCTGCGGTGCGGACCACGAAAAGGTCGCCCAGGCCCCGGTCGAAGATGATCTCGGCGGCCAGGCGGGAGTCGGAGCAGCCGAAGAGCACGGCGAACGGGCGTTGGCCGGGTGCGGTGGCGGCGCGGCGCGCGGCGTCCTGATTCGGGTGCTGCGGGTCTCCCGCGACGAATCGCTGATTGCCGGTCAGCAGCAGGTTGAGGGCTTCGGACGGTGTCAGGTGCGGGGTCTCAGCCATGGCCGCAGGTTACGTCCAGGCCCGGGCGCATCGCAGCGCAGGCGGCCGCCACGCCGGGCGCGAGTGCGACCGCCGGAGACCGGGCACCGGGCGTTGTGGCGCCGGGCATGCCCAGACGTGCTGAGGCTGCGGCTTCCAGCGCCAGCATCAGCGCTCGGCGAGTCCGTTCTCCCTGGCAGGGGCAATTGCCACCGGTCAGCGCGCCGCCGACATGCTGTTCACCATGCACTGTCACGCTGTCCCCAACGAGGCGATTGCGTTCATGACGCTCGCCGATCGGGTGATTTCGGTAGGCCGGGTGTGCGGCCTTGTTCCCTCACCGGGCCGGGTCAGGAGCCGTCCTGCAGGTCGGGGACCACGGTGCTCAGGCGCTCGGCGCTGATCGCGCCCGCACGCTTGAGGATGGGGGCCGGGCCGGTGAGGTCCACGATTGAGGAGGCGACGGCGGCCGCGGTGGGTCCGCCGTCCAGGTAGACGGTGACCGAGTCGCCGAGCATGTACTGGGCGGCGTCGCAGTCCTGCGGGGACGGGTGTCCGGTCAGGTTGGCGCTGGAGACTGCCATCGGCCCGGATCGGGCCAGCAGATCAAGTGCCACAGGGTCGGACGGCATCCGGACGGCGACCGTGCCGTGGGTCTCGCCGAGGTCCCAGGTCAACGATGTCCGGTGGCGGGCGACGAGGGTCAGCCCGCCCGGCCAGAACGCTTCCACCAGAGCCCAGCCTGCATTGGGGAAGTCGGTGACCAGTTCGTGCAGGGCATCTGGGGAGGCGACGAGCACTGGTGAGGGCATGGCGCGGCCCCGGCCCTTGGCCTGCAGCAGACCGTCCACGGCCGCGGGGTTGAAGGCGTCGGCCCCGATGCCGTACACGGTGTCCGTGGGGAGCACCACCAGCTCACCTCGGCGCACCGCCAAGGTGGCTGCGCGCAGCCCGTCGGCCCGCCCGGAAACCGTGGAGCAGTCATACCGACGCGCCATGGCTGTACTTCCTCCCACCGGCCCTTGAGCCCTCACCTGCCACGAAGCGCGGCATGGGTCCGAACGTGGGCGCAGCCGACGCGGCCGGCACGTGGTCGACGACCAGTTCGTCCGGGCGCTGACGAGCTGCGAATGCGTCTCTGGGGCAGTCCCTTGCCCTCCGGGACAGACTCCATGACGGTGGCTGAGACGTGTATCTCTGCTCCAGGAGCAGGGCAGTCTCTGATGCGTCGTTCGGAGTGCACGGATGCTTGGAGGGCTTGTGAACATAGCCGCACTGCTCGTGTCGGTCGGTGCTCTGCTGGTGTCAGGCGCGGCTTCGTATCGTCAACTGAGGCTGGCTGGGCACGCCAACACTCTGCCCGTTCTGGTCGAACTGTTTCGGGAGCACAGAAGCGACCACCTGGCGGAAGCACGCTGGTTTGTGCACCAGGAGCTGCCTGGTCGCGATGTTTCGGAGGGTCTGCACAGCCTGACTCGCGAAGAGCTGAAGCTGGTAAGGGATTTAGCATGGTTTTACGACAACCTGGGAGCTCTTGTAGCTCACGGAATCGTCGACATTGGCCCAGTCTCTGGGTACCTGGGCGGCTCCGTGATCTCCACCTGGGAGAGTATGGCGCCACTAGTAACTGCTCATCGCGCTCGAAGGAGTGCGGCCGGACGGGATGAAGGCGCCGAGTGGCAGGGCTACTACGAGAATCTCTATCACTTGGTGAAACGGAATCCGCCTGCCGCTGTGCGCAACCGACTTGAGCGATGGACCTTGAACGCCTCAGCTCCCCCTCGGAATTGAAAGAGATCGGAGCTACATCAGCGCGCGAGCGACGACAGCGGTGCCTTGTACTGCTCGGGACGGCTCGTGAACAGGAGTTGGCACAGTTCCTCGCGTTGAAAGTTAAGCTGTCGGGGCTGGCCGCCCGAGATGAGTCGCCGTCTCGCGGGCCCATGGGTGTTGCCGGGGCAACCCATCGGGAGAAGATCTTCCTGTGAACCGGCCCCTACCGCAGTTGCCGAAGCCCGAGTTCGTCTTGATCCGCGTCGAGGCCACTCCCGAGGTGCCGGCCCAGATTGCTGTCCTTCTTGGTGGGACTGGCGTCCCAGGTGGGTTGATCGGATACGAGTACCGGCCGCTGAGTGAGCCGGTGTTCCTCGCGGGGATCGGTGAGCGGGGGCTGGTCGCCGTCGCGACGAGTGGTCTGTTCGGACGCATCGCCCTCGACGTGGCCACTGGTCACGTGGTGCAGATTCCCAAGATCGACTCAATGATGGCCAGTCACGTGAACAGTGACCTTGGCTCCTTCAACCGATGCGTCGCGGCGGTGATCGCGTGCTTCCCGTTCTATGCGGACCGCGACGAGGACGGGTACGAGGAGGTGGCGGAAGAGCTTCGTGATCTCATCTCTGGCATCGACGAGACCGCTCTCGTGCACAACGGGTTCTGGGAGACGTTCTGCGACGACGTGGCGATAGGGGACTATACGGACTGGGATACGTGACCAGGCAGCGATCCCCGACTTCGGTCAGCCGTCCAGACGCAGGCCGGTGGCTGCGATGCAGCCGCCGGTGCCGGAAAGTTCCCAGATCGCCACGGTGGACGCGCCGACGAACGCCTCACCGCCCCCACATCCTGGTGGGCCATCGCCGTCCTGACCGGCATCGCGATGGCCTTGATCTTCCTGCCGTACGGCCTGGTCGCCGCGCTCATCGCCCTCGTCGCGGGCACCTGCCTGGCCGGCCTCTTCGTCAGTTCCCAGGGCTCGCTGCGGATCCGGGTCACCGGCGAGCCGCTGGTCGCCGGTGACGCCCGCATCCCGCTGAAGGCGCTGGGTGAAGCGCAGGTGCTCGAGGGAGAAGAGGCGCGAGCCTGGCGCACGTACAAGGCGGACATGCGGGCGTTCATGCTGATGCGCAGCTACATCACCACGGCGGTGCGCGTCGAGGTCATCGACCCCGACGATCCCACCCCTTATTTCTACCTTTCCACCCGCACGCCCGACCGGCTCGCCGAGGCGATCCGCGCCTCGGTCTGACCGGCGGAGGCCGACAGGGAATGATGGGCGACCGTGCCAGATGATCGTGTGACCGCACTCGACGGCCGGACCGCGGACCAGCGGCCCGGCCGGGCGGGAGCATGCGTCCGGGCGGGTATGTTCGCGCTCGTCGGAAGCGTGCTCGCGGCCTTCGGCCATCACGCGGTCGTCGAGGGCCCGGTGCCGTGGCCGCTCGTGACTGCCTTCACTGCCGCGCAGTTCGCCGCGGTCTGGCCGCTCGCCCGGCGCCGTTCCACGCTGCCCGCGACCGTGGTGTGCACCCTCGCCGCGCAAGGCGCGCTGCACGCAGCGTTCACCCTGACCGGGAGTGCCCATCACGCACGGAGTGCCCACGCTGCCCGTGCCGCGAGCGGCTGGCACCACTCCATGGCCGTCGGGGACGGGCACGCCTGGCACGACGCCGGCTCGGCCATGACGATCGTCCATGTCGTTGCCGCGCTGGCGGTCGCCTGGCTGCTTCACCGGGCCGACATGGCGATGGCGGCGGCGCTGGCCACTGTCCGCATGGTGCACCGGGCGACTCAGGCGTTCGTGCGCTGGGTGCTGCCGACCGTCACAACCGTCCTGGACAGCTTGCTCCTTCGCCAGCTGGCAACGGGGCGCCCCGTCGGCTTCTTCGAACTCCCGGCATTGGAAGGGACTCAGGTCCTGAGGTACGCGGTGGTGCGCAGGGGCCCACCGCGCGATCAGTGATCCCGCCAGTCCTCTCATCCGGGCCCCGGCCACTTCGGCGTGCCCGGCTTCCTCAGCAAGGAGTTCGTCCATGTCCCTGCGTCACCATGCCCGTACACCGCGCCGTATCGCGCTCGTCGGCGCCGCCGCTCTCGCGGCCACCCTCGCCATGACCGGAACGGCCTTCGCCCACGCGGAGGTCGAGGCAGACAAGCCCCAGGCCCTGGCCGAGAACGTCACGCTCAGCTTCGTCTCCGAGGCCGAGTCCAACTCCGCGGGATTCAGCCAGCTGCGCATCGTGCTGCCCGAAGGCATCGTTCCTGGTGACGTGAGGCTGGGCGAGGCGCCCAAGGGGTGGAAGCTCAAGGCCACCGACGACGGATACACCGTCGGCGGCCCCGCACTGAAGGCCGGGGTCGACGCCGAGCACAAGATCAAGATCCGGCAGCTGCCGGAGGCGAAGGAGATCGCGTTCAAGACTGTCGAGACGTACAGCGACGGCAAGATCTCGCGCTGGATCGAAATGCCCACCGGTGGGGAGGAGCCCGAGCAGCCCGCGCCGGTCCTGAAGCTGGAGGCGGCGGCCCCGGGTGCCAAGACGGTCAGCCCGAGCCCGACCGAGAGCACGACGCCCAGCACAGCCGCCTCCACATCCTCGGCCGCCGTGACCGAGACGGATGCTTCACAGGCCGCCAGTGACACGGCCGCCGACAACGAGGACGGCATGTCCTCCGGTGCCGTGGCCGGTGTGGTCGTCGTCGTCCTGCTCGTCCTCGGCGGCGGCGCGTGGTGGCTGGTCAAGCGACGGGCCGCCTCGTCCGAGAGCTGACGTTCACCGCCGTTGCCCGGGGGCGGAAACGCCTCAGGGCAACGCCCAGCACGCTGCCGTGAACGCTTTTGTGCCGACCGGCGTCACAGTGGTGACCGACACCGAGGAGTCACCATGACCACCGGACGTTCCCGTCCTCGTTATGTGTCCGCCGACGCACTGGTCGGGGCACTGCTGTGCGCTGCCACCGCCTGCGGCTCCTCGACGTCCTCAGGATCCGCCGAGGCGAACGAGCCGAAGACCACCTGGGAAGAGCCCGCCTCGTACGCCTACACGCTGACGTCGACCACCCAGGTCCTGGCGGGGACCTTCCGGGTGAAGGTCCGGGACGGCAGAGTGACGGAGGCGGTCGGCGTCGACGCGGACAGTCGGCGTCAGGCGCAGGAGCTGCCTGCCGAAGTGCCCACCATCGGCGAGCTGTTGAGGAGACTCAGGAAGGCCCGAAGCGAAGACGCCGACACAGCGGAGGCGGATTACGCGGCGGACGGGCGCCCGGTGCGGATCTCTCTGGACTGGGACAAGAACGCCATCGACGACGAAGCCCTGTACGTCATCAGCTCCTACGAGCCGAACTCCGGCTAGTGCGGCGCGCCGCAGATGGCTCCCATCCGCAGATTTCAGCGGCCGTCCCGCTCGGCCCCCCGTGACCCACCTCATCGTGGGCCGAGGGCCCTGCCCGTGTCACCTGCCCCGTGACCGGCGAGCGGCTACAAGGTCACAACGAGGGCGCAACGTGTGGGTGGCGACGCTGTGGCTCGACGTGCATCGTCCCTACCATCCGGGGTGTAGGGGGTAGTGGCAGCGACTCCCCGGGCAGGAGGGGGGGCTCTATGCGGTCGACCATTTCACGGACGGAAATACGGCGCTTCGTCGGAATCATCGCGGTAGGCCTGACCCTGATCGCGACATCAGGGTGCACGGTCCCCGCCGACGCAGTCGCTGGCATCTCCATGACCGACGACGGCCATCTGCTCGGCGTCATGATGGTCTGTGGGCATCAGATCGACGGCGCGACCCTCTACGTGGACAGCGACGACGCCAACAGCGCGGTGACGGTCGGTTCATGGACCGCCGACCGCCCCCTCAAGGCCGGTCTCACCACCTGGCCCCTCGATTCTCCGGCCGTCGGCTGGGCAACGACCAAAGCTCTCACTCGGCTCAACGCCAAGACCACCTATGCCTTCTACGGGGGGACCAAGGACAACTCGTGGTCGTCGAGCAGCGTCTCCTTCACCTTGGCCGACCGTGATCGGCTCACCCCGGGAATGGTCCGCTACGACGACATCTCGGCAGACGGCGACGAGTCCGCAGCCACCGTCTCCCTGGCGGAGTTCAAAGCCAGGGCCTGCAAGAACAGGTAACGGGTCAGTTCGGCGGCGGCTGGATGGTCATGGTCTTGGAGACGGTGACCTGGTCGATCTCGGTCACGCGCACCGTGACGTTCACGGTCCAGGTGCCGGGCAGCGGAATCCGCAGGCGATCGGCGGCCCAGTAGCCCTTCCGGTCGGCGAGTTTGGCATCGAGCGGGCCGATCTTCTGGGCGCGCTGAGTGAGGGTGAGCCGGAGTTCCGGGACGGTGGAGATGCCCGCGTCGGGCCCGTACACCACGGCCTCGACCGTGTTGTCGCCGACCTGCCCCGGCGCGAATGTGATCTGCACCGTGCCATGACCGTTCGGGGTACCGAGGTCGAAGGGAACCATCACCACCTTGGCCGGGGGCTGCTGAGCTGCGGCGGCCACGGCGGCGCTCTGCGCGGCGGCCCGGCTGGGCTGGGTCCCGGTGAGCATGGTGGTGATCGCCAGGACCACGACTCCGAGTACGGCCTCGATGGCGACCGAACGGCGCAGGCCGCGCCGGTGCCGTTCGGTCGCGGACGGGGAACCGGGCAACAGAGCGGGGCTGTCGGCAGGGTCACACGGAGAGGGCGGTCCGGCGCTGTCCGTACCCTCGACGGTGTCGCTGTCCGAGGAGCCACCGGCGCCGACGCGCTGCGCCACCGGTAGGCGCTGAGGTGCGACCACGGGGGCTTCCGCCTGCTGCTGCTTGTCGCTGAGCTGCGCGGTCCAGCTCCGGGAGAACGCCGCCGCGGTCAGCACCAGGACAACGGCGGCGACCTTGAGGGTGAGGAGCTTGCCGTACTCGGTGGCGGAGAGGGCGTCCCAGGAGCCGACCTGCCGCCAGGACTGGTACACGCCGGTGGCGACGAGCACGGCGACCGCGCTGAAGGCCAGCCGGGAGAAGCGTGCGACCGCGGCCGCCGGGAGCACGGTGTCGGCGGGGGCCCGGTACAGAGCGAGCGCCAGTGCGACGAGACCACCCAGCCACACGGCCATGGCCAGCAGGTGCAGTACGGCGACGGGTATCGCCAGCGGGACCTGGATCCCGGCGGAGGCGTGCTCGGCAGCTGCCCAGGTGAGGGCCAGGCCCACGGCGAACAGCGCCCCCAGGCCGCGCATTCCGATTCCGGACCGCGCCTCCCCGGGCGGCGGATCGGTTGCGACGACACGGCTGCTCGGCGACGTCCCCGTCAGCGAAGCGGCGGAGACGGGCGCATAGGGCCGCATGCTGTCGGCGGTGCGGTGGAGGCGGGCCGTGAACAGCGGCAGGAGGACTCCCACTGCGGCGAGCAGCAACAGCCGCGCGGCCAGAGCCATCCCGGCCCTGCCCGTGACGGTCCCGCCCATGAGCGTCAGGTCGAACACTGCTGTGAGACCTCGGCCGGTCTCGTACGGGCCGCGCAGTACCAGCAGGATTGCGGTCGACGCGAACAGCGTCGCCCAGCCGGCCAGCAGCAGTTTGCGCAGCGGGCGCAGACCAACGCCCCCGGGCCAGCAGACGAGGACGAATACTGCGACGCCGATGAGCAGGGCGAGGCCGCCATAGGCGACGTAGCGGAAGAGGTTGTAGAGGCGGGACGCGGCGGTGTCGTCCGGGGACTTGGTCGGCAGTGCGGCGGTGGTGGCGGATGGTGTGCCGATGGAGAAGGTGAACGCGCCGGAGATCGGGTGGCTGTCGGAGGAGACGACGCGCCAGGCCACTGTGTAGGTGCCCTCCGGCAGCTTGCCGCTCAGCATCACCCGGGCGGTGTCCGCCTTTCCGCCCGCGTGCGTGACCGTGCCGCGGTCGACGCGCTCGTTCTTCGGGGACAGGACGCGCAGGGAGCCGTCGGAGAGGCTGACGGATTCGGTGAAGGCGAGCGTGACTTGGCTCGGAGCCGTCTTGAGGACGGAGGCGTCGGCCGGTTCGGACCGGGTGAGACTGGCGTGGGCGGAGGCGGGTCCGGCACCGCCGAGAAGGAACGTGAGCACCGTGCCGACCAGGAGCAGAGCGGTCAGTGGTGTCCTGGGGCGGCGCGGTGCCGAGGGCATGAAGCAAGCCTCCAGATCGGTGGGGGGTATGCGACGGGTGGGCGGCCCGCCGCTACGGCGCGCTCGGGGCAGGGGTGGGGCCCATGCCGTGCAGTTCCTGGATGGTCCCGCCGAGCTTGTCGCGGAACCCTTCCAGCATCTCCGGCTTCGCGACGCTGACGATCCAGCGTGAGCCCACGAGGTACTTGCCCCCGTACATGGCGGCGCTGTCGAGCCAGGTCTGCTTGTACTCCTCCTCCGGGAAGGTGGTGATGAGGTAGTCGACCTTCTTCGTGTGGCACAGGCCCTGGCGCAGTTCCTCCGCCTCGATGCGGATCTTGGCCTTGCAGCCGGTCAGGTTGGCGATCACCTCGACCTTCGCGGGTGCCACAACACCAGCTGCGGGGGCGGCAGTCACCGAGGCCCTTGCCCGCTTGCGCTCCGCGGCGTCGTCGTCCTCGCCTCCGCTGCACGCCGTGGCCAGCGGGAGGAGGGTCAGGCTGCCGGCCAGTGCGGCGCCGCGCACCAGGCGGCCAGTGTTCAAAGTGCGTCCGGTGCGTCCTCGTGGTGGCTGCTGAAGCACGTGCCTCTCCGTCTCCGCGTTTCCGCGCTGTTCTGCCCGCACGAGCGGCCGGGCGTACGACAAGGGGTACGGGTGAGCGCTGGGGGTCGTTCACCCCGTATGTCACCGTGAGTCCGTGAGGCGGCAGGGACGCCGCCTCACGGACTCACGCTCATGCCGAGGCGTGGGTGCGCTCGGGCTGAACGGTGTGTGCGTTGTGCTGGTCCGCCCAGTTCTGCAGGGCGCTCATGCAGGCGTGGTCGAGATGCCGCAGGCCGGCGAGGTTGAGCTCGATGGGCCGGTGGGCGGGCAGTTGTTCCAGGGTGTCGAGGATGTGCGGCAGGCGCAGGAAGGTCGCATGCCCGCGGATCCGCACGCGTACCGCGCCGGTTCCGTTGTCGTCGACGTCGATGTGGACGTGCGAGGTCTCCCAGGCCGCCTTCACGACGGCGAGGAGCAAACCGATGAGGACGCCCTCGAACATGTTGGTGGCGAGGATTGCGCCCGCGGTGATCACGAGCACCACGGCCTCTCCGCGATGATCGCGCCACAGCGGCCCGAGTTCCCTGACGGGGAGCAGCTTGAAGCCCGCATGGATGAGGACACCGGCCAGCGCGGCGGTTGGGATCATGCCGAGCGCGCCGGGGAGCAGAGCGGCGAACAGCAGCAGCCACACGCCGTGCAGGACGCGGGAGACCTTGGTGCGGGCGCCGGCCTGGACGTTGGCGGCGCTGCGGACGATCACCGCGGTCATCGGCAGCGCGCCGAGCAGCCCGCACACGGTGTTGCCCGCGCCCTGGGCCATCAACTCCTTGTCGTAGTCGGTCTTGGGGCCGTCGTGCAGCCGGTCGACCGCAGCCGCGCTGAACAGCGACTCGGCGGAGGCGATCAGCGTGAACGCGACGATGGTGGTCAGCAGGCCGATGTCCGCCAGCTTTCCGAAGTCGCCGAGGGCGGGTGGCTGGATGGCCTGCATCAGGCCGCTCACCTCGACGCGGACGACGGGCAGGTCGAAGGCAACCGTGGCCAGGGTGGCCGTGCCCACGGCGACGAGCGGGCCGGGCAGCATCTGTGCCTTGCCCGGCAGCCGCTTCCACAGCGCCATGATCACGATGGTTCCGGCGCCGATGCCGACCGCGGTGAGCGCCTGGCCGGAGCCGAGCACGTCGGCCGCCAGGCCGGGCAGCCCGGCCACGTTGGACGTTCCGCTGCCTGGTGCCTTGCGGTCGGCGAGCGTGTACAGCTGTCCGGCGATCAGCACCAGGCCGATTCCGGTGAGCATGCCGTGCACCACGGACAGGGAGATCGCCCGGAAAAGGCGGCCCAACCGCAGGGCGCCCAGGCCGAGTTGGAGGAGACCCGTGGCGAGGACGACGACGCCGAGGGCGGGCAGACCGTACTCCTGCACGGCCGTGAGGACGAGCACGGTCAGACCTGCGGCGGGGCCGCTGACCTGGAGGCTGCTGCCGGGCAGGAACCCGGTGACCAGGCCGCCGACGATGCCGGTGATCAGGCCGAGTTCGGCCGGCACGCCAGAGGCGACGGCGACGCCCACGCACAGCGGCAGGGCGACGAGGAAGACGACGACGGATGAGGTGAAATCAGTGCGCAGGGCGCGCCTGAGGGAGGAGATCTGCGAAGTCATGGCGTTCTCTCGGGTGGGGGAAGGAACGTCGCGCGGATCGCGACCGGAGCGTACGGGTGTGGGGTTGTCGGCTCCGGTCACAGGGGCTTGAAGGCTCGGCTGCCCGGCGCGCAGGCCAGGACCTCGCCGGTCTCGACGGTGTAGAACCAGGCATGCAGCCGCAGTCGCCCGGAGGCGATGCGACGGGCCACGCCCGGGTAGCTGCGCAGGTGTTCCAGCTGGGTCAGGACGTGCTGCTGGGTGACGGCGGTGGGGTCCTCGCCGAGGCCCTGGGTCTGCCACGGCTCGTTCGCGGTGGGGCGGTGCTCGGCCGAGGACAGCCAGCGGCGCAGCAGCGGCATCAGCTGGACGGTCTGCTCGCGCATCAGTCCCTGGACGGCCCCGCAGTGGGAGTGTCCGCAGACGATGATGTCGGGCACCTGCAGGGCCTGGAGGGCGAATTCGAGGGATCCGGCGACGCCGCAGGCCGCGTGAGGCCGGTAGCGCGGGACGATGTTGCCCGCGGTGCGCAGTTCGAAGATGTCCCCGGGGCGGGCGCCGGTGAACAGCGAGGGGATCACCCGGGAGTCGGAGCAGGAGATGAACAGGGCCTGGGGCTTTTGCCCCCGGGCCAGCCGCTCGAACTCCTCCTGCTGGTCGGCGATCGTCTTGGGGAACGTACGGGCGTGCTCGATGAGCGATTGCATGGTCGACCTCGTGCTCTTCGTAGAACCGGAAAGGGCGCGAAGGGTGCGTGCTGGCCAGCCGGGCATGACGCGCCGGGCCGCGTCGAGCGGCCGCCGGGCTCAGAGTGGAGCTGTGTCTGCCGGCGTGTCAGAGGGCGTGCAGCACGCGGCCGATCAGCAGCGGAATGTCTGCAGGGTGCTGGGTGTGGGCGCGATGCCGGCGCCCGGGTTCCAGGAGTCTCTCGCCGTACGCGGCTGTGCGCTGCCTGGAGCGGCGGGGGTGTCGACTGGTTCGTCGCCCCTGGTGTCGTCAAGGGCCGGCGGCTCGGCGAGGGGCTGGGCCACGCGGGGCGGCCGGGCGAGGGCATCGGCCGCCGCCTCGTGGTGCGCCGTGCCTGCACCCGCCCGCGACAGCGCGGACGCCGGGCCGTGCAGCTTCCTGCCCTCCGACTCGACGGCCGGTGCCATCACGGACACCGTGCGGGGAGCGGCGAAGGGGTGGTGCGGTGTGGCGAAGTGCAGGAGCACGGCCGCAGCCAGCAGCACGATGGCCGCTGCCGCTCGCCGTATCACCACTGGACTCCCCATACTCTGCTGTCGCCGACGCCAAAACGTTACCGGCCGAAGTCCTCTGGCCATGGTGAACTCCCGGGTTGAAAAGGTGAGATGGCCAACACCGCGCCCCGCATTGCACGAGCAATCACCTGGTTGGTTTGGGCTTGCCCCATGTAGGGCGCGGATGAGGCCGGGGCGCGCGGGGTGCTAGCCGAAGAGCGTGGCGCGACGGCGCAGCGCGACGGCGAGAAGCTTCCGTGATCGCCACGCGGCTTTGGAGGGCGATGGCGCGGACGCGGGCGGAGCGACCTGACCGGTGTGCGTCGTGGCCTTGAGAGCGGGTGTCTCCGTGGACGGGGCGTGGGCTCGGGTGATCTCGGCGCGTACGAGTGCGCCGATGGCGGCGTAGACATCCATGGGCATGGCGAAACTCCTGCGGTGCTGTCACTGGGGGAGAGGGGTCCGCAGGTCGCAGTCACACCCCGGGGCCGGGAAACGGGCGGGATCGTGACGTGCGGCCTGGGTCTCTCAGCAGCGCAGGACGGCCGACCCGGATGACGTGCCGGGCGTCGTGGAGAGTGCGGCGCCGGACGCCGCGTCGGACGCCGAGTGATCTGCCCCGGCTCCGGGAGTCACGTCGGTCACCGCATGGGCGGAGGAGAGATCGGCAAGCTGGCGTGGCCCGTAGGCGGAGGCGTCGCAGGACTGTGAGGCGTCGTCGCCGTCCTGGTGCCCCTTTGCGCCCGCCCCGTTGAGCACGGGGGCCGTAGCCAGATCGCAGGCATGCGCCCTCGCGGCGGCGGCACGCTGCCGGCAGCCGTCCAGGTCCAGGGCGGCGAGATGCGAGGGTCCGGGGCTGAACATCGCATGCAGCAGTGCAAGGAGGGCGAGCAGGACGACAGCGCACTGGCCGCAGCGTGCCGCGGGCCTGGTGTCGCTGACCGACTGCCGCATCCGTGTCTCCTCACGCTGTTCCTGCCAGAGAACCCCGTCAGGGTCGGTGACCGCACCTCGAAGGGGGTGATCGAGGACCGGATTCACCCGATTCAGTGATCTGTCGTCCTTGGTGATCTGGGTAGTACAGAGCCCGGATATCAGGTGATCGCGAGGTTCGGGAGGGCGTGGGCGGATGCCTGGCCAACCCGGCAACGCCGCTCCAGCATGCACTTTACGTACATGATCAATTACTGTCTGCGTCTATGAGGGCTTGGCTGGTACGCCGCAGCCCCCGGTCCGTGTCACGGACCGGGGCGGCACTCGTGGTGCTACTGACCACGCTGGTGCACGTGCTGGCGTGCGCGCACGGTCCCACCCCGACAGGGGTCGGCGGCGTCGACACCATCCTTGCCACCTCCACCGCGAACCACGGGCACACCGCGGCGCTGACCGGCAATCCGACCGCCGAGGAACCAGACCCCGCCGAGGGCAGTCAGGCCCAGTGCTGGGACACGGACGAGCCGACGGTGCAGCCGCAGCGTGACATCGCCCCGGCCGCCGAAGCGTTCCCGTGCGCACTCCCCGTCGAACGCATTGACGCGCTGCCCAGCGTCGTACAGGGGCGACCACCCTGGCCCCCGCTATCCGCAGACTCCTCCGTGCAACAGGAGCGGGCTCGCCTGGGCGTGTGGCGGACCTGATCGATCCCTGAGCCGCAGCCACGGACGGCACCCGCATGCCCCGGCGACGGCTCCCGATCAGTCCAGCCTCCTTCCACCACACAACGACCGGCAGCCGCTCACGCCGCCGGCCGCGGGAGAAGCACGCCATGAACCAGATCACCACCACACCCGGCCCCGCCGCGCCCGCCCAACTTCTCACCGACACCAAGCGCCCGATGCACACTCCCGCCGGACTCGTCGGCGACACCCCGATCCTGTGGATCGGTGCGCCCTTCACCGCCACCGGACGCGGCTTCTGGGCAAAGCTCGAAGGCCACAACCCCGGCGGCATCAAGGACCGCACCGCCCTGCACATGGTGAGAGCCGCCCGCGACCGCGGACAGCTGCTGCCCGGAGCCCGGATCATCGAGTCCACGTCCGGCACTCTCGGTCTCGGCCTGTCCCTCGCCGGCGCGACCTACGGCCACCCGGTCACCGTCGTCACCGACCCCGGCATGGAACCCCTGATGACCGGCCTGCTCACCGCGTACGGAGCCGAGGTCGAACTCGTCGACAAGGCGCACCCGACCGGGGGCTGGCAGGAGGCTCGCCGCCACCGTGTCGAGGAACTCCTCGCCGTGCACCCGGACGCGTGGTGCCCCGACCAGTACAACAACCCCGACAACGTGGCCGCGTACGCCCCGCTGGCCCACGAACTCGTCGCCCAGCTCGGCCGGATCGACACCCTCGTCGTCTCCGTCGGCACCGGCGGACACTCCGCGGGCATCGCCTCCGTCCTGCGCGGCTACTTCCCCCACCTGCGGGTCGTCGGCGTCGACACAACCGGCTCCACCATCTTCGGCCAGCCCGCCACGCCACGGCTGATGCGCGGCCTGGGCAGCAGCATCTACCCCCGCAACGTCGCCTACGACCTCTTCGACGAGGTCCACTGGATCGCCGCTCCCGAGTCCGTCTGGGCTGCGCGTCAACTCGCCCGCAGCCACTACGCCACCGGCGGCTGGAGCGTCGGCGCCGTCGCCCTCGTGGCGCGCTGGCTGGCGCGCACTCTGCCCGCGGAGAACCGCACCGTCGCCGTCTTCCCCGACGGTCCCCAACGGTACGTGGGCACCGTCTTCGACGACCCGTACTGTCGCGAACACGACCTCCTCGGCCATCTGCCCGCCGATGACCCGGACGAGATCACCCACCCCGGCGACCGGACCGTCACCCGCTGGACCCGCTGCGCCCACATCACCGACCCCCTGGCCCCGCCTCGTGACCGGGACGCCGCCGAGCAGGCTCTCGCGGGGGCCGCCCGATGAAGCAGCTGTGGCAGCAGACCCGTTCCTTCCCGCCCGCCGTCCGGCTGTTGATGGCCAACCAGTTCGCCATCAACCTCGCCTTCTACATGCTCATGCCCTACCTCGCCGCCCACCTGTCCGGAGGGCTCGGCCTCGCGGCCTGGGCGGTCGGACTCGTCCTGGGCGTGCGCAACTTCTCCCAGCAGGGCATGTTCCTCATCGGTGGCACGATCGCCGACCGCTTCGGCTACAAGGCCCCGATCATGGTCGGCTGCCTGCTGCGCACGGTCGGCTTCGGACTGCTCGGCTGGGTGGACAACCTCCCCGCACTGATCGCCGCCTCGGCAGCCACCGGCTTCGCGGGCGCCCTGTTCAACCCCGCCGTACGCGCCTACGTCGCCGTTGAAGCGGGCGAGCGCCGTGTGGAAGCCTTCGCCACCTTCAACGTCTACTACCAGGCGGGGATGCTCCTGGGCCCGCTCATCGGGCTCGCGCTGCTGGTCGCCGACTTCCGCCTTGTCTGCACGGTGGCCGCCGCGATCTTCGCCGTACTGACGGTCATGCAGTGGCGGGCACTGCCCTCACGCCACGGCAGCACCACCACGCCGACACCGGGTGGCGTGCTGGCCCAGTGGCGCATGGTCGTGGCCAACCGGCCCTTCCTGCTCTTCGCCACCGCGATGATCGGCTCGTACGTCCTGACCTTCCAGGTGTACCTGGCCCTGCCCCTGGCCGCGACCAACGCCCTGGGTGCCAGGGGGACGTGGGCCACAAGCGGACTGTTCGTCGTCTCGGCCGCAGTCGCCGTCGTGGGACAGCTGAAGCTCACCGGCTGGGCGAAACAGAAGTGGAGTCCCGCGCAGGCACTGGTCCGAGGACTGGTCGCCATGGGGTTGGCCTTCCTGCCCCTGGCCCTCACCCCGCCCGCCGCCACCGCCGCCGTACTCGGCGCCCTCGTGATGGCGGTCGCGCTGCTCGCGGCCGGCAGCGCCGTGGTCTACCCCTTCGAGATGGACACCGTGGTCACGCTCTCTGGCAACCGCCTCGTCGCCACGCACTATGGCCTCTACAACACCATCTCCGGCCTCGGCGTCACCCTCGGCAACCTCGCCACCGGCGCCCTCTGGGACTTCGCCGAGCACCACGACGCCCTCTGGCTGGCCTGGTGTGTTCTGGCCATCACCGGGCTGGCGTGCGCGGCATCCGTCGCGGCGCTCGCGCGCAGCGGGCAACTGGGCATCCGAGAAGCGCGGCTGGCCACTGCCTGACGCAACGGGCGGGGGGCCGACCGAACGGGTCGGCCCCCCTGAAGCCAGTCGTCCTCGTGGTCTCGGCGCGCCGGGCCGCGCTGACCCTCCTCCGGGCAGCTCGCACGCACTCCAATTCCTCCGCTGTCTCACCACCACGCACGCATACGAAGAAGGGGGGACCGGTGGCGGCCGGTCCCCCCCTTCTTCGTATGCGTGCACGGTCAGCGCAGGCGGAGCGCCTCACGGATCGTCGTGAAGAGGTCCGTCTGGTTGGTGACACCCAGCACGCGGTACGCCTGCGGGCCCTGTCCCGCGATCCGCACCTCCGTACCGGTGTGCTCCTGGGACTGCCCCGGCGTGTTGGTCGAGTAGTTGACCTTCAGCTGCTGGCCCTCGTTGGTGACGAGCGTGGAGGACAGGCCGGGCGGGGTGGCCTCCAGCGGGACGATCTGGCTGGTGTGGCCATGGTCGGCGGTGGTCACCACGAGGGTGTCGGGGTGCTTGGCCGCGTAGGCACGGGCCACCTTCACCGCACGGTCGAACGCCGCGGTCTCACCGATCTGCCCGCACGGGTCGGCCGCGTGGTCCTGCTTGTCGATCGAGGCGCCCTCGATCTGCAGGAAGAAGCCCTTGCTGGAGTGCTTCGCCTTCTGCTTGGCCTCCAGCAGTTGGATCGCCTTGGTAGCGGTGTCGGCGAGGCTCGGCGTGGTCGAGGGGCGGTTCGGGTTGGAGGTCACGCACCGCTGCGGGTCCGTGCCTCCGACAGCCGCCGGCTTGCCGGTCCACTCCACCGGCACGTTGCCGGAGGCGAACAGGCCGAGCACCGGCTTGCCGGACTTCACGCTCTTCAGTCCGGAGGAGTCGGTGACGACCTGGTAACCCAGCTTCTGGGCCTGCTCGGTGACCGTCAGCCCCTTGTACCGGCCGTCGATAACCTTCTGGTCGAACCGCTGCTTGCCGCCACCGAACAGCACGTCCACCTTGTGGTTCACGGACTGCTCAGCGATCGAACCCGGGCCGCCGGCCGCGATCGTGTCGGTCGGGCACTTGGCCATGTCGGCCGGGCCCTGGCAAGAACGGTCGGTGGCGTGCGAGTCGAGCACCGCCGGGGTCGCGTCGGTCAGCTCGGCGGTGGTGACGTTGCCCGTGGCGTAGCCGCTCTTCTGCGCCAGCTCCAGGATCGTCGGGACGGCCTTGTCGGTGCCCGGCGTCTTGGAGATACGGCCGTTGACGGTCTTGGTGCCGGTCGCCCAGCCGGTGCCGCTCGCGGCGGAGTCGGTCACGTAGTCCGGGGTGCCGTCAGCGTGCACCGCGTACGTCGTGTACGCGCCGGTCAGTGGGAACCTGTCCATGTTCAGACGGCCGTTCGCGCCGACCGTGTAGTCCCGGGCGAGTGTGATCTCCGAATCGCCCATACCGTCACCGATCAGCAGGATGACGTTCTTCGCCTTCCCGCCCTTGATCGCGTGCTCGGCCTGCTGCCTGGTGTCGGACGCGCCGGCGACGGAGGTCACGGCCACGGCGGCCGCGGTGGCGGCGACCACGGCGGTGCCGATCGTGAGATGGCGACGGGACGGTCTGTGCATGGAGGTGGCTCCTCGAATCTCATGTGGCTGCGGGTGCCGACGGGTGCCAGACCATCAGCCGCCGGTGAATCGACGGTGACATTCCGGCGCTGTCGCCACATCAGAAACATGACCCGAACTTGACCCGCGCTTGGTCGCGCGAACAGCGGCAGGCCACCCGGATAGTGCGGCGGAGAAGTCCCACGAGCTCTACGTGGACTTGGCTTCGCCGCAGTGGAGTTGCGCTTCGATCTCGGTGGGACGGCCGTGGCCAGCTCCTGGACAAGACACGCCATGGCCGCTGCCGACCGGGGCCTGACGGCTCCCCTCCGGGCGGATGGTTGCCGGGCTGGAGGATTGGCTCTTCGTTCCTCGGCCAGAGACGACGCGGCTTGCGGAGCTGCGCTGGGATGGTCTACCCCGCTGTTTCCGCTCCGGAAGCCTGGAAGATCGGCCGTCTACTATGGCCTTACGTATTTGGCGGTGAAAGGGAGTCGGGGCCATGCGGAGGCTGGGGGATCTCGAGGCGGAGATCATGGATCGTCTCTGGACGTGGAACCGTCCGGCGACGGTGCGTGAGGTTGTCGACGACATCAACAAGACCCGTCCCCTCGCCTACACCACCGTGATGACCGTCACCAACATCCTCTACGGCAAGGGCTGGCTGCTGCGCGGCAAGCAGGGTCGGGCCTGGTTGTACACGCCGGTTCGCAGCCGCGAGGCGTACGCCGCCGCGTTGATGGAGGACGGCCTGGGGGAGAGCAAGGACCGCTCTGCTGCGCTGGTCCACTTCGTCGAGAACATGTCCGAGGGCGAGGTGGCGGCTCTTCGCACGGCCCTGCGGAACGCAGGACGACAGGCGGAGGCGTGAACGCGGCTCCCGTCCTGGTCGGCTACACGGCGGCCGTGGGTTTCGTCGCTCCGTATCTGCTCCTGCGCGCCCACTGGCCGCACCGAGCCCCCGCCCTGGCGGCGGCGGTGTGGCACGCCCTGGTGGTGTCGTTCTCGATCGGAGCCGCGCTCGCCGCATACAACTTGGCCATGCCGGCCCAGCACTTGCATGCAGGTCTGTTGGGCTTCCTCCACTCTTGCGGACTGCAGGTCGGCACCGGTGCCGCCGCGGATGAGCCCGCCCCCCACTCAGTGGACCAGGTCGCCTTCGTCCTGCCCGCCGCCATCGGGATCACCCTGGTTGCGAGCTTCACCTTTCACGTCGTACGAGCTTGTCGGGCGCGGGCCCGACACCGCGAGGCTGTGGACTTGGTGGGGTACCGCTCCGCCAGATTGCGCGCCACGATTCTGCCGTACGGCATCCCCGCCGCGTACTGCCTGCCCGGCCGCCGCCCCCGGATCGTGATCAGCGACGCGGCCGTGCGTGAACTCACGTCGGAACAGCTCGACGCCGTACTGGAACACGAACAGGGCCACATCGCAGGGCGCCACCACCTGGCCCTGGCCGCCGCGGAGGCGTTCCACTCGGTGTTCCGCCGACTGCCGTTGGCCCGTTATGTCCGAGAACAGACCGCGCTCCTGCTGGAGATGGCAGCCGATGACCGCGCTCTGCGCAGCCACTCCAGTGAGGCACTGGCCACGGCGATGTACGAGATGGCGGCGGCCCGTACCCCGAAGGGCGCGTTCGCGGCGGGCAGTCACTCGGTCCTGATCCGCCTGGAGCGAGTCCTCGGCCCGCGCAGGGCCCCTCACCCCGCTTTCTGGGGTTCCGTGGCCGCCCTGGCTGCGGCGGTTCCACTGCTGCCGCTGCTGGTCACCTGCCCGCCCGGCCTCGGCTGACGACACCGGACAAGGCAGCGGTGACTCGGACTTACTCGCGACCCCAACTTGTTACCAGCATCGACGGTGGCAGCAGCTCATGGCCGTGCCCGGCGGACAGCCCCAGGCGCTGACTGCTGTCAACGACGATCACATCCTTGCCGCGACGTGGACGGGCGTGTATGAGTCACGCGACGGAGGCAGGTCCTTCGGCGAACTGGCGCCGCTTGCTTCCTGAGTTCCCCGCCGGGGTGAACGGGAATCTGCGAGCAGCCCCCGGGTGGTGCGGTTGGTCAAGGCTTCACCATGTGGCACCGGTGGCTGAGCGGGCGGGAGTTACCCAACGTACTAAGGGAGTAAGTAGAAAGACCGGCGAAGGGAAACTCCGTGATCCAGCAACGCATCGTCCTCCTCTCGGCCGCAGGGCTCGCCTCGGCGCTACTCCTGGCGGCGTGCGGCAGCTCGACGGAAAAGACCTCCACCGGTACGAGCCCCGGCAGCGTCGCTCCGGTCGCCACGGCCGCCTCGCAATCCGCGACCCCCGCACCGGCCGGCAGCAGTGACTCCGGCAGTGGGCACATGGCCACGACCACCATGCTCATGGCCAAGGCGGTGGGCGGCATGGGCAGCGTGGTGACCGACGACAAGGGGATGACCCTCTACCGCTACGACATGGACCAGGCGAACCCGTCCAAGTGGACGTGCGCCGGTGAGTGTACGAAGACGTGGATGCCCGTCATGGTGGAGGACTCCGTACAGACCACGGGGGTTGAAAAGAGTCTCCTCGGCACGGTCCACCGGGACGGCATGAAGCAGCTCACCCTCGGCGGCTGGCCGCTGTACCGGTACATGGGCGACACGACGGCCGGACAGATGAACGGCCAGGCCAAGGACAAGATGTGGTACGCCGTCACCCCGTCCGGTAAGAAGTCCACCATGTCGGGCTGAGCCCAGACGTACGACCGTGGGGGTGTTGTAGCGCGGCGAGCATGGCGCTGCGCGGCACGGTCCGCTCGTGCGTGGCGGCACGACGGCAAGGTCATCGCGATCTGGGACTTCAGCATCGACCTCGACCGACATCGTGGTCACCGCGGGCCGACTCGTCCCCTCTGCCGGGTCGGCGCCATGTGGCCGCGGCCGACTCACGTCCAGAGACCCGGCTCGTCCGGAGACAGCCGCCGCCGAGGACCGCGTGGTCCGGCCGGTTCAGCCCGCTGCCTGGATTGCATAGAGGACGCCGACACCGAGAGGGAGAATGCCGAGCAGGAGACGGAGCGCGGTTTCGGGCATCCGGGGCTGGAGGCGGGCGCCGAGGTAGCTGCCCACCAGTCCTCCCAGCCCGCCCGAGAGACCGAGAAGCCAATTCGGAGCGATGTCATCCGTGGTGGTCATGGCCAGCACGGCGTAGGCGCCTGCGCCTACGACAGAGGTGACAAAGGCGGAGGTTAGAGCGGCAGGCGCGGCCGTCGCCCCGCGGCCCACCCGCCAGCACAGCTAGCGCCGTATCAGGCAACGTTTGCCCTGTTGTGATGTGACGCGGCCGCTCGGGTGCTGGCGCAGCGGTGCGTCACCATGAGTCTGTCCGGGGGGCAGAACCGTGTCAGGGTTCGTGAGATCGATGACGATGAAGGCCGAGGTTGCTGCAAAGCCTGGCACCTGGATCGGTGTTCCGGACTCCGGACTCCGGACTCCGCACTCTTGTCGATCTCGCGGGTCAGCCTTCGGAGGGACGCGGGGCGCGCAGGTGCGCCCGTTCCTTCAGCTCCTCCTCGTCGACCAGCTTGAGC